>DATNQE010000019.1:0-10428 GCA_036702895.1 Trichocoleus sp.
CGCTCGATCCAATCTTTCAGTTTCTGCGGATGATTGCCCCCCTAGCGTGGGTTCCCATTACGCTCATTGCCCTGCCCAACGTTCAAACAGCGGCCATCTTCGTAATTTTCATCACGTCCGTTTGGCCGATTTTGATTAACACCACTGTAGGGGTGCAGCAAATTCCAGATGACTACAAGAACGTAGCTCGCGTGCTGAAGATTTCTCCACGCAAGTACTTCTTCAAAATCCTGCTGCCCTCTGCGCTGCCCTACATCTTCACAGGACTTCGGATTGCCATCGGTCTGGCCTGGCTCGCCATTATCGCTGCTGAAATCGTGATGTCGGGTGTGGTAGGAATTGGCTTCTTCATTTGGGATGCCTATCAGCAAAACTACGTGAGCGACGTGATTCTGGCGGTGGTTTATATCGGTCTGGTGGGACTGTTGCTCGACAAACTGATGGCTTGGCTGCAGCACAAGATTCTGCCGGAAACGAAGCGGTAACTGCAAGTACAAAGCGCTGTTTACGAGCTGTTATTCAATCCATCCCCTATTTCCAAAAAGAGCCATGACTACTTTTGTTGCGGTAGAAAGTATTGAAAAGACCTTTCCGCTGGCGGGCGGCGATCAGTACGTAGCGCTGAAAGGCATCAACCTAGAAATCAAAAAAGGGGAGTTTGTCTCCCTCATTGGCCACTCCGGCTGTGGCAAATCCACTCTGCTCAACATGATTGCCGGACTGGATTTGCCCACCGATGGCCTGGTCATTCTGGATGGCGAAACGGTTCGTCGTCCTGGGCCGGACAAGATGGTGGTGTTTCAAAACTACTCGTTGCTGCCCTGGCTGACGGTGCGCGAAAATATTGCCCTGGCCGTAGATGAGGTACTCTCCCATGTGCCGTCTCTGGAGCGGCGGGCAATTGTCGAGCAGCACATCGACCTGGTGGGGCTGCGCCATGCGGCAGACAAGCCCCCCGGCCAGCTATCGGGAGGCATGAAGCAGCGGGTTGCGATCGCACGCGCCCTTGCCATTCGCCCTAAGCTGCTGCTGCTCGATGAACCCTTTGGTGCGTTGGATGCTCTCACTCGCGGCAATCTGCAAGAGCAGTTAATGCGGATCTGTGAAGAGAGCCACGTCACCGCTGTGATGGTGACCCACGACGTAGACGAGGCGCTGCTGCTGAGCGATCGCATTGTCATGCTCACCAACGGCCCGGCTTCCAAAATTGGCCAGATCATGACGGTAGATGTTCCCCGTCCGCGCAAGCGTCTGGAGGTCGTCAACCATCCCAGCTACTACTCCATGCGCAGCGAGATTATCTACTTCCTCAACCAGCAGAAGCGGATTAAGCAGCTGCGGGCTCGCAAGCAGGGCGTCATTGCTCGTCACGGCCTAGAAAAAGTCAACCTGGAGCTGGGCTTTGTGCCGCTGACCGCCTGCGCCCCGCTGGCGATAGCTAAAGAGAAGGGTTTCTTTGCTCACCACGGTCTCGATGAAGTCAATCTGGTGCGCGAGACCAGCTGGCGCGGCATCCAAGACGGTATCGAGGGCGGCTATCTAGATGCTGCTCAAATGCCCGCCGGTATGCCTATCTGGCTCACCCTAGGCGGTATGGATGGCCGCTCTCTGCCCGTGGTCAGCGCCCTGACTCTGACCCGCAACGGCAACGCCATCACCCTGGATAAGCGCTTCTACGATCACGGTATTCACAGCCAGCAGGACCTGAAGCATCTGCTGCTCGAAACCCCCGACAAGCGCCACACCTTCGGCATGGTGCATCCCGCCTCGATGCACAATCTGCTGCTGCGCTACTGGCTCGCCGCCGGGGGCATCGACCCCGACCGCGATGTTCAGCTCGACACAATTCCGCCAGCGCAAATGATTGCCAACCTACAGGCGGGCAATATCGACGGCTTCTGCGTGGGTGAACCCTGGAACGTGCGCGCCGCTGTCGAGGGCATTGGCTACACCATCGCGACCGACCTGGAGGTGTGGAACGGCCACCCCGGCAAGGTGCTGGGAGTGCGCGAAGATTGGGCCCTAGCCTACCCCAACACCCACATTGCTCTGGTCAAAGCCCTGCTCGAAGCCTGCCAATACTGCATGGATGAGGCCAATCACGAGGAGATTCGCCAGATCCTGTCGCGGCGGGAGTACCTGAGCACCGACCTGGAGTACATCTACCTGGGCGACCCCAATCCTCAGGTGTGCAGCCTGCAACCCAACCCGCGGGAGTATGCTCACCACCAGTTCTACGGCCAAGGCGTCAACCGGCCTAGCCGCACCGAGCACCTCTGGATGATGACTCAAATGGCGCGCTGGGGCGATGTGCCCTTCCCCCGCAACTGGGTCGAGATTCTAGAGCGGGTGTGCCGAGTCAGCGTATTTAGTACAGCCGCCCGCGAACTGGGTCTTTCAGACATTACCTACAGCCGGGGCTCGATTCAGCTCTTTGACGGCTCCACCTTTAATGCAGACGATCCTATTGCCTACCTCAATGGCCTGGAGGTTAAGCACGACATCTATATGGCAGATGTCGCTTTGGCCAATCCTCTGCTGCAGGCAGCGTAACGATTTACCGGCGTTGAGCCAGACCCCTTAGCCTGATCCGGCATGTTGCTGAAATAAGGTGGGCAATGCCCACCCTGCACCCTATATTCTTCTCTACCCGCTATGAAAACCCTAACTGCCCAGTCCCTCTCAACCACCGCGCCTACTCAGCAAGAGCCGTTTCTGTCGGTTCAGCAGGTTTCTAAGGTCTATCCCACTCCTAAGGGAGACTATGTCGTCCTTAAAGATGTCAACCTTGAGGTTCAAGAGGGGGAATTTATCTGCGTCATCGGCCACTCCGGCTGCGGCAAAACCACACTGCTCAACATGGTGGCTGGCTTCTCAAAGCCCACTGACGGACTGGTAACCCTGCACGGCAAGCGCATCACCGAACCCGGACCTGACCGCATGGTCGTGTTCCAAGGCTACGCTCTGCTGCCTTGGCTCACCGCCTACGAAAACATTTATCTGGCGGTAGACTCAGTACACCCCAAAAAGTCTGAGGCCGAGAAAAAGCAGATTGTGCGCGAACACTTAGCGATGGTCGGCCTGTCAGAGGCGGCTCACAAGCAGCCCGGACAGCTCTCTGGCGGTATGCGGCAGCGCGTTTCAATTGCCCGTGCCCTCGCCGTTCGCCCTGAAGTGCTGATTCTCGACGAGCCCTTTGGTGCACTTGACGCCATCACCAAGGAGGAGCTACAAGAGGAACTGCTCAAGATCTGGAATGAGCACCGCTGCACAGTGCTGATGATTACTCACGACATCGACGAGGCGCTGTTCCTGGCAGATCGCCTGGTGATGATGACCAACGGTCCGGCGGCTACCATTGGTGAAATCATCGACATTCCCTTTCCTCGACCGCGCGATCGCGATCGCATTATGGAAGATCCTGAGTTCTACAAGCTGCGGAACTACATTCTGGATTACCTCTACAATCGTTTTGCCCATGACGACGAGTGAGCCCCAAGGCCACTTCCTATTCCAGAGCAGAGTGGCAACACTAGCCACAATGCACCACAAGGAGCAGGTGATCGCCCCAGCGCTGCAGCAGCTGGGGCTGCAAACTGTTGTCCCAGCTCTAGATACGGACCAGTTTGGCACCTTTACCCGTGACGTTAAGCGCCCAGGCGATCAGTTGGCAACAGCGCGGCTCAAAGCCGAGGCAGCTCTACGCATTACCGGAGGCGACCTGGCCATTGCTAGCGAGGGCAGCTTTGGCAGCCACCCGGCTGTGCCCTGGCTGCCCTACAACCGGGAACTAGTGATCCTCATTGATCGGGCCAACGACCTGGAGATAGTAGGCGAGGCGCTCTCTACAGAAACCAATTTCGACCATACTCAGGTCACTGATCTGGAGGCCGCCCACGCATTTGCTCAAAAAGTAGGCTTTCCGGCCCACGGCCTGGTAGTTAGCGCCCAACCAGAGGGGGCAGGCTCGGAGCTCATCAAGGGCATTACTTCCCCGTTGGAGCTGACCGAAGCCGTTACCCAGATGCTGAAGCGCTTTGGTCAAGCTCACTTAGAAACCGACATGCGGGCAATGCACAACCCCACGCGCATGCGGGTCATTGCCCAGGCGACTGAAGATTTAATTCGCAAAATTCACCGGGCCTGCCCCGAGTGCGGCGTTCCAGGGTTCAAGGCCGTTGAGCATTTTCCCGGGCTACCCTGTGCTGATTGTGGCGCTCCCACTCGGCTAACCCTGACAACGCGCTATCAGTGCCAAAAGTGTAGCTTTGAGCAAAGGGTGCTGTTTCCCCATCAGCAAAGAACAGCCGACCCGGCCCAGTGCGACTACTGCAATCCCTGACTGCAGCACAATTCGCCCTCGACCGTACATAGCAATCCCAAACGAGATGGAACGAAGTGCAGGGGTGGAACTTATGGTTGGAGGCTACGCCCCCACATCCCAGATCCACAAACAGCTTGTGATTGCTATAGCAGGACCGACCATAAAAAAGGATTGCCTTTCTAGGCAATCCTTTTTTGGCTTTAGTCGATGCTAAACTCTGGATTTATTGGCGCTGAAACAGCAGGTTTAGGGGTTGCCTGAGATGCTGTATTAACGCCTATTAAAATGGGCAGGAATCCCAGCACTAACCCCAGTAAAAAGACCCAGCCGTGCGAAGGATATAGGGAACAGAGCAGGCGGCGATCGCTGCTGTAAATTTGTATCGACCAACCCTCGTTTGTCTTTTCAATTAGCTGCCGCATGATTCTAACTGTCCTGTTGAGGTACTCAAGCTGTAATAAATAAAACAACGCCCCATGCTGCCAAAAAGATACGCCTGCACCTGATCTAGGTGATCAACGTCACCTAGATTCCAAAACCCAAAATTTTCCTGAGCCTGTTTCCCAAAACCCCAATGTCCTAAGGAGTGCGGTGTTGCCTCCAGCACAGCACACCCATTCAACCCAACTGCCTGCTTCAAGAACCCTTGTAGGATTTACTACGTAATACGCCTTCCTGATTGGCCACGTAAAAATCCTTTTTACTCCAGAAGAAACTAAGTTTGGATTGCGCTATTTTATTAAGCTCTTTACGATAATCTTTTTAGAGCTAACAACTAATAGTTTATTCATAAACTTGAAGGATGTTAAGCCGCTCAAAATATAGATTTTCGTTATTTGATATAGGTTTTTCTTAATTGCATCTTTACCAATGAAATCGATTGAGTTGATGCCGTATCTAACCAACTCGATAGTTCCTCAATGCCTCTTGCGCTGATCTAGCAAAGTCTGCAGCCGGCTCTTGCACAGCGCCACAATCTCGCGGGTGAGGGAGCGGCGACTAGCGATGCGGTGGCTGATGTGAATGTGGCGCACCAGGGTGAGCGCTGCGTAGAGCGCAATGGCATACCGCAAATCCTCTGCTCTATTCGCAAGCTCTGGATTTGAGGCAATCCACGCGGCCACAAACGTCTCCTGCAGGACCTTTTCCCGGTCTGCTAGAGCTGCTGCATCTACCCCCTGCCGCAGACTTTGTTCGGTGATGTGAGCAACAAAGTTGCCGATGTCAAGGGCAGGGTGCCCCTGGCAGTAGAGGTCAAGGTCGACCAGCCAAATGCGATCGCACCCTAAAGACTGCCCTTGGCCACTTTCCACCAGCACCTGGTCACCATAGAAATCCCGGTGAATGCCGCAGCAGGGAAGCCAAACGACGGACGTAGACGCAACGAGTTCAGTACAGGCGTCTAGGACTTGCTCGATACCTGGCTGCAGATGGGGTAGATCTTGGCTCACTAGCGGCAGCCGCTGGTGCAGGATGTTTAATTCGTCAGCGAGGGTGTGGTTTTTGGCCGCAGGAATGTTGGTGCGGTGCAGCTTGTGAGCCAGGTGCGCTATACGGCCAGCCAAAGCAACGCCCCTGTCGGTAGGGAGCAGCTCAGTGGCGGGAATGCCCGGCACCTGCCGCTGCAGCCACATTTGCCAGACGGGAACGACGCCTATCGGCTCAGGCACCGAGTAGCCATCGGCGCTGTCGGCAGCAAAGCCCTGGTGCCACAGCGCCTGCTGCAGACGGTAGGTGCGCCAGTCGGTGCCCTTGGCCCGAATCTTGCCCAGCGCGGTGAAGGCATCCGTGGCCGTTTCAACGGTGTAGGCAATCAGAGCGCGCCGCTCGGGCTTGTGCCGGACCAGCGTCGCAGCGGTAACCCGGCGCAGATCAGGAATTGCCTGCCGCAGCGCTAGGTGGGCCTGCGGCAGGTCCAGAGCTGCCGCCAAAAAAGGAATCTTGGCATCCAAAACGTCGGTTTGAACCATCGCCACAAAAGATAAACAAACCCTAGAAGTTCTCGCTGGGCCGCACCGAACCCGATTTCTCACCCCACCGTAACCGGCTCGGCCCGCAGCGCAGACTGCATCCGAAACAGGGCTGCGTAGGCCCCATTCAGTCGCAGCAGCTCGCAATGGCTGCCCTGCTCAAGCACTTGCCCCTGCTCCAGATAGAAAATCTGATCCGCCTGGGCTGCCAGAGACAAGTCGTGGGTAATCAAAAAGGTGGTGCGCCCCTGAGCCAATTTTCTGAGCGCGTCAATCACGGCCTGCTCGTTGGCGCTGTCGAGGCCTGTGGTGGGTTCGTCGAGCACCAAAATGGGGGTGCGGCGAATGGCGGCGCGGGCAATGGCTAACCGCTGCCGTTGCCCACCAGAGAGAGTTGCCCCCCGCTCTCCCACAACAGTGCCGTAGCCGTGGGGCAGCGCGGTAATAAACTCATGGGCATTGGCCAGACGGGCCGCAGCCTCGATCTCTTCATCGCTGACGCCAGCAATGCCGTACGCAATGTTTTCCCGAATGCTGGCGGCAAACAGCAAGCTGTCCTGCAGCACCACGCTAATTTGGGGCCGCAGACTCTCCAGAGTGTAGTCTCGGATGTCGCAGCCATCGATCAACACTCCACCGGCAGTGGGCTCGTAGAGGCGCAGCAGCAGGTTCATCAGAGTGGACTTGCCGCTGCCGGAGGGGCCGACCACCGCCACCTGCTGGCCCGGCTGCACCGCCAGGGTAATGCCCTTGAGCACTTCATGGCCAGGTTCGTAGGCAAACCGCAGATTCTCCAGCCGAACTGCGCCTGCGAGGATGGGAGCGGGTTGGGCATGGGTGCGATCGCACACCTCTGGCTGTTGCTCTAGCACGTTGAGAATGCGCTCCCCCGAAGCGGCAGCTTTCGCCAACCGTCCAGTGTATTTGGCAAAGTTTTGCACTGGCTTAAAAGCGTTTTTCAGGTACGTCAAAAACACCAGCACATCCCCGGGCGAGAGGGCATCCTGAATGACCAGGCGGGCGCCGTACCACAGCACCAGTGCCGTTCCCACTGCAATCACCGCGTCTACCGTGCGCTCCAGGTGGGCCGCCAGCCGCTTGGTTTCTACACTCTGCTCCAGGCTGCGCTGGTTCTGCCTAGCAAACACAGTGGCAAAGGCAGTTTCTAGCGACAGTGCCTGCACCAGCTTAATTGCGGCTAGAGACTCTGCCGCCGTAGCGGCCACGGCCCCCTCCTGCTGGCGCTGCTGCAGCGAAGCGCTGCGGATGCGGCGGCTGAGCCGAGTTGCGGCCAACCAAAATAGCGGAAACGTTACCAGAGACAGCAGCGTCAGCCGCCAATCGAGCCAGAACATGACCCCGACCATGCCAATCAGGGTCAAAATGCTCACGACTAACGGCAGCGCCGCCGTTATCAAAATCTCCTGCAGCCGACTGGCATCGCCGCTGACTCGCACAATCAAATCGCCGCTGCGAGCTTTGCTGTGATACCCCAGAGAAAGCTGCTGCAGGTGGCAGTAGAGCTGGTTGCGCACCTGAGTCATAACCCGGCTGCCAACAATTGCCAAACTCACCGTATTCCAGTAGGTTGCCACCGACCTCAGCCCGGTAATAACGATCACGCTTACGGCAGCCGCCGTGAGCAGTAGGGTTGGGTCAAAATTCACTAGTGCAGGCAGCGGCGCAGGCTCCGATCTCCGAGCTGGAATCAGAACGTAATCAAAGATCACCTTGAGCGGCCAGGGCTCTAGCACCCGCAGCCCCACATCGGCCAGCAGCGCCACACCAGAGAGGGTAAGCAGTCCCTGCTGTTGCTGGATGTAAGGCCAAAAGGCGCGCACTACTCGCCATAGGCCGGGTACGCTTTGGGATGCTCTTGGGAGAGCGGAGGAGGAAATTTGGGAAGAAATTTGGGGGGAGCGCTTCATAACAACAGCTTCAACAGAGCGAATCTTGGGGCGTTCGGAGGGTAGGGGGGATGGAACTAGCTGTCACAGTAGAGTTCTGGGCGATGGCCAGGATGCGCGCTGCCACCGCATCCCAAGTGTGGTGGATGAGTACTTGCTGACAGGCTGCGCGGCCCAGCTGCCGCCGCAGCCGAGGGCTTTGCCAGAGCTGCTCCAGCGCCGCAGCCAGGGCCGCTTCATCCCCCGGTGGGCACAGCAGCCCGGTGACGCCATCTTCTATCAGCTCGGTCAGTTGACCAATGCGGCTGGCAACTACCGGCAGCCCTGCCGCCATGTACTCCACGGCCTTGAGCGGCGAGAAGTAAAAGTCGGTGCTCGCGGGGTAGGGTGCTACCGCTGCGTCCATCGCCGCCAGTAGCTCTGGGATCTGATCAGGAGGGACGGCCCCGGTAAAAGATACAGCATGCCGCAGATGGCGCTGCTCTAGATCAGCTTCTAAAGACTGACGCTGAGGGCCGTCGCCCACAATCAGCAGGCGTGCCTGGGGCAGTCGCTGATGGAGTTGGGCAAACGCTCCCACTAAATGGGAGAGCCCGTGCCAGGGTTTGAGGGAGCCAACAAAGCCCACGGTAAAAGTATCCGCATTCAGCGGCCGAGGCTGGCGCAGAGCCCGGAAATGGTTATCAAAACGATGGTGATTAACGCCGTTAGCGATGACGTGCACCTTGCCTGGGTTAACCCAATCGCTCAGGTATCGCTTCACCTCCTGGGAAACCGCAATCAGCCCGCTGGCCGCTTGAAAGGCCCGCTTTGCAGCTTGAATGGCTACATCGTGATACACCAGCCCCCGGTGCTGGGCCTGCTCCTCGATCAGGGGAGCGTTGACCTCCAGCAGTCCTGGAATACCGGCGCTCCGGGCAAATTCCATGGCGCTGTAGCTCCAGAGGGAGTAGCGTTCGTAGATGGCATCAAAGGGGCCGTTAAGGGCCAGATCCGTCTGTAAATCAGGATTGATCGACAGCGCTATTTGCTCTCGCATCGCCGCTTCCCCAGGGGGCACCGAGGGCAGGCGATGCACTTTGAGATCGGCCAGATCGGCCGGGGGGTTGCCGCCTAAGCGAACGGCAAACAGCTCCACCGCAGCTCCCTGCTGGCGCAGAGCTCGAATGACCTCCTGCACGTGGATGGAGCAGCCCTTCTGCCCAAATACGGGAATGCCTGGATCGGCGCAGACGTAAGCAAGGCGCATGGTGGGTACCTTCTGAAGCATTACGGGAAGCCTCACGATTGGGAATTGAGGCTGAGGGAACGGGGAGCGTGAATGGGCTCAAAAAGCTGCCGTAGCGCGGCCGTGTTGCGAGTAATGTCAAACTGAGCCTCGACTAAAGCCCGCGCCTGGATCGCGATCGCATCCCTCAGCTCGGCCTCACCCAACAGCCGCTGCAGCGCTCGGGCCAGCCCCTCGACATCTCGCTGGGCTACCAGCAGGCCCGTCTCGCCGTCGCGGATAATCTCGGGAATGCCGGTGACGTCGGTAGCCACGCAGGGCGTTCCCAGGGCCATTGCCTCTAGCAGAGCCGTAGGCAGACCGTCGCGGTTGCCGTCCTGACCCACAATGTAGGGGGCAGCAAAAGCCGCTGCCGTCTGCATTAGCTCAAACACCTCCCCCTGGGGGCGAGGGCCGACAATTTCAACCCAGTCGTCTAGATGGAGGGACTGAATGTGCGATCGCAACGCCCCCTCCAGCGGCCCGCTGCCCACCAGCTGACAGGTAAACTCGCAGCCCCATTGGCGCACTAGGGCGCAGGCATCAATCAAATCAAAGAGCCCTTTCTTCTCCACCAGACGGCACACCGAGAGAATGTGCGGTGCTCGCTGAGCCGGGGACTGATAGCGCAGTTCGCTCAAGTCCAAACCGTTGTAAATTCGCTGCACAGAGCTGGCGGCCGCGCCAAACTGCTGCCTTAAATACGCGGCGTTATAGTCGCTCACCGTTACCACAGCGGCGGCATCTTGCAGTTTTCGCCGCAAGTCGGCGGGTTCCATACTCTCGTGAAAAATGTCCTTCGCGTGAGCAGTAAAGCTATAGGACACCCCAGCAAAATGGGCCGCGAACCGGGCAACGCTGGTCGCCACGCTGCCAAAATGAGCGTGCAGATGGGTGAGGCCCCGCTGCCGCACCTCCTGGGCCAGCCAAGCGGCCTGATACACGACATTAGACTGCTCT
>DATNQE010000022.1:0-5920 GCA_036702895.1 Trichocoleus sp.
TAGAGCCTATATCGATCGCTGCCAAGGTGAAGATTTTGAAGGTTTACTCATCTGCCATGCAGCTAAACAAAGAATTGTTGGAGTAGCCAATCTCAGCCAAGTCTTCTATAGAGCCTTTCAAAATGCCTATCTTGGCTGCTACGTTGTGATGTAGGCTTTGCAGGTCAAGGATTGATGGCAGAGAATTTAGGGCTAGTCATCGACCACGCCTTCCAAACGCTCAATCTGCACCGGCTAGAGGCTACGTTCAGCCTGAGAATGTAGCCTCAATCAATTTAGTTAAGCGACTGGGGTTTACCAAGGAAGGCTTCTCCAAGCGGTACCTAAAAATCAACGGAGATTAGCGTGACCATGAGCGCTGGGCTCTAACAGTTGGCGTGTTGTTAGCATCGATAAATCGCTAACAACACGCCAACTGTAGGGTGCGGCACGCTTTACGGTGCCGCACCCCCTGAGCCACCTGAGAACCGGCCCTAGGCCACCTGCTCGGCTTCGGCGGCCACCTCCTCAGTTTCGCCCAGGGTTGTTAGGAACTCCAGCGCCTTTGCCAGGTACAGAGCAGATCTGCGGGGCGGCAAGTTGTAGAACGACCGCCACGCCGTTGCTTTATCGGTTTCGTAAGACTCAGCTCGTTCCGGTTGGTCGTCTAGCCAGGCAATACGGACTGCGTGGCCCACCAGGACATCTAGAGAGATATAGTCCTCGAAGTAGAGCTCGGGGTTAACTCGGAAGATTTCAACCAGCTCTTGCAGCGCCTCGACATTGACGTGGCGGTACTCCGGTGCCTGGATTTTGCTCAGCAGGTGGTCAATGCGGCGGGCAAAGTTCTGCTCACCCGGCGTCATTTCTGACAAAATCAGGCGGCTGTCGAGCCGGTTGCGTCGCTCAAACTTGTTGCCAATAACAAGGCCTCGACAGTGCTTCAGCAGTTCCCAAATCTGGCTGCAGAACCCCTCCGGGAGGCGGTTAATCTCACCGTCGATCTGGCGCTTGCGCCACCAGTCGCCGCCGCCAGCTTGGACGTCTGCCTCCTCTGGAATCACCTGCCAGTTGACTGCAGCATTGGGCTTGATGTGCAGCGACTCCCGCTGAAAAACAGTTTGGTTGAGGCCGCTGTAACCCGCTAGCCCCTGACGCAGGCGCATCTTCACCTCAAAGGGGCTCAGCGACATCAGGTGCTCATAGGCCTCATCCTGGGTAAGGTCTTTGGTGCGGGCCAGCTCGCTGGTGAGCATCAAAATCAAGTAGCCCACCCGCAGAGTCATCAGCCCGTCAAACAGGTTAGGCTCAGTTTTGATCAGCACGCTCAGGTAGATCAAAATCTCCTGGGTCAGCACTGGGTCGCGCTCATCCTCCCCACAGAAGGTGTTGATCTTCTCCATGATCTCGTGGTGAGACATGGGCTCGGTGATGAGTGAGGCATCGCTGTAGGCTTTGCCCACGGCAATCTGCTTTTGCCGCACCAAAATCTCGGTGACTGCATCTGATAAAGAGATGTCTGCCTTGTTTAGCAGGCCTGAGGCTCGCCGTAAAATCGACCAGCACTCTGTTCGGCCCGCTTTGGCATAGATTTCATCCAGCAGCACCTCAACGGTTACTAAGTGACTAGAGCCGCCTATGCCGGTGTCAAAGTGAAGCCCTTTAAGGCGCTTTAGGGTGCTGAGCAGCTCGATCTGCTCGTAGAGATTGTCCGACTGACGCAGCGTTGCCAGGAGCTGGCTAAGGTCAGTCTCCCGCTCCAGGTCAAACTCCTCCAGCAGACTCAGTGGCCCCGTATGGTTAGAATCAAACGCCAGGTAGCTGGTCATGAGAGGCGAGTAGCCCACTGCCGAGGTGCCGAGCTTGTAATGGTTAACGTTGTCGATGCGCTCTGTGCTAGCAGTCATCATCAGCTGAGATAGTGGGCTAATTCGCACCGGCACGTGGTCGCAGTGACCCGTCTTCATCTCTCGAATTAGCGCCAGCAGCGGGGACTCATGGATGGGCTTGTGCCCCAGCTGGAACATGGCGTGGGTAAGCATCAGCGTCAGTGTGGGCCGTCCCGGTTCGCGCCAGTGGTCGTGGGTATAGGCAATCTCGCTGCGAATTTGGGAGACCAGGAAGTGATAGTCCAGGGTGAGGTAAAACTGCTGCTGATCTAGGAAAGACGGCAGAAAGACAACGGGCGTACCCTGGATACGGAAGGTGCGCGATGTGGTCAGGCTGCGCAGGCGGCGAATAGGCCGACCGCTCAGGCCCAGTTTGCTGTTGCGGCCAATCTCAGCGTAAATGGCAGAAAGCTCGCCTGACGGGTAAACCCGCATTGGCTCTAGCTCTTCTAGCACTTGAGTGGAGATGCCGTAAGTCTCTAGTTCGGCCTGGAGCGCTCTATCCTCGGAAAGCAGGGCTACCTGCACGATGGGGCGGCGCGGCTCTCGCACGGTAACGTGGCGACCCAAAGGATCGAGATCACCCGGCTGCAGCAAACCGTCGCGCAGGAACTGACCCAAGAAGTACAGGCTCTGAGCCCACACCAAGGGGATATTGTCATTAGGCAGACGCTGCTGGCTGCCGGGGTTGGCCCGCTCGGCTGCGATCGCATCTGCCGGCACGTAGTACAGCTCTGGCAATAGGCCCACGCCGTCGCGGTCCACCAGCAGCGCCTTTAGTCGCTCCTCATAAAACTGGATCTGCTGAGGATGGTTGCGAAACAGGCTATCGAGCCAAAGGTAGGTGAAAAACAGCGGCCACTCACACTCGATGTGCTCAAACTGCTTTAGCTCCTCCCGCTCGTAGTGAAGCCGGTGAATATCTTCAATGACAGTTTGGTGGCCGTCGCGCAAAAAGCGTTTGCAGCCGTACTGGCCCTGGAGCTTGTCGATGATCTTGAGGCGAGTGCGCTCGGCTAGCTCAGGGGAATCTACGGCAAAGGCCGGAAAGCCAATGACGCTCAGCAGAGCTGAATCGATTTCCTTAGAGCCGGACTCCCTAGGCAAAAGCGATTCCAGGGTAATGCGGGCGCGGGCGATCTCGTCAGGCAGGACGTGAATCACGGACCACTGGCCGCCGCGCACGCCAAACAGGTTAAGGCCCTGCATCGCCTCTAGGGCCGCCTTGGCCATGCCCACGGAGCTAGCGTTGAGCTCGGGCTTGCCGTGGTTAAGCTTGTTGCCCCGCTCCCAAATGCCGTAATCAGGTGTGCGGTAGGCCCGACCGATGTAGTAGACCAGGTTTTGAACGAAGTTGACCTCGTCCTGGGTGAAAATGATGGACAGGCCCGAGGCAGTCATCTGGGCCAGCATCAGCAGGTAAATGGAGGTGGCATCGAGCTGCAGGTGGCCCCACTCATGATCCGCGACGACCGTGCTGCCGGTGGTGGTGTCGTACTTGGCGTGGAGCGCTTCCAGCGGGTCTTGCTTCTCCTTAAAGCGCTCGACTTTGTGGGACTGCTGCATCATGGCAAAGAGCAGCCCGCGCATCAGCTTAACAACGCTCTGCTCCAGTTCGCAGGTGCGGCCTTGGTCCTCGTCAATCTTGCGATAGGCCAGGGCTAGCCCCCATACCGCCAGAATGCTGTAAACGTTGTCACGGACCCAGGCGTCGGTGTAGTTACCATGGATGTTGACAGCGGTGCTGGCAGGCAGCAGCCCGGTGACTGGGTTCTGTCGCGACAGGATTACAGAGTTGACCTGGCGATAGTAGTCGTCAAGCTGGTGCTGAAGAGAATTCAAAGCCATAGGGTGAAGAGCAGTCTTATGCAGGTTGGAAGGCTTTAGGCGATTCTTAAGAAAGTCTTAAAGGGTTCTGCGATTATAGAGCTTTCGACGGCGCTTTCTTTAGCAGACGGTCACGGGACCAAACAGTTCTCAACGGATCTTGATAGGGGAATGAATTTCTTGAAGTATTCCCAGCTACGGCCGGTCGGCTGCTATAGACAGATAGGCCTACTTTTAACCTGCTTCAGGGTGGGCGGTCGGTGAGAGGCCAGAGGCAGAACAGGAGGGTGTAAGTCAGCGCTGGGCAGGCTGGTGCCGCAAGGCTATTAAAATTCCCACAAATTGGGGCTTTACGCCTTCCAGACACAGCAGAGTTCGAGAATTCTCTACCTTTGGGTTAACTAACTTACTTCGACTGGCAGACGCAGCAATACTGAATGTTTTTCTAACCTAACAGGAGGTTGGGCACGGTGTTGTCTCGGCCTGTCGAATTCAAAGCAAAAATATGGTTAGCCTTTTTGAAGTCCTTGTTTTAATTCTTTCTGTTATGGCGGTTGTGACGCTGGCGCTGCCCCGGCGCGTAGGTGCAGGGCTTGCTGCGATCGCACTAGCTACGGTAATGGTAATTGGTTTTAGTTCGTCTGCTCAGGCGGCAGGAGCAGCCCAAGATGCGGCTATCAGCTCCGAACAGCGGGAACTTAACAATGACCTGGAATCTACTCCCAACGGTAACCAGTTCCACGGGATTGAATATGCCGATGTGAAAGGCACTCCCCTCAGCGATGCCGAAATCGAGCGCAAAATTCGCTCCGACGTTTCTGATGAGATCGCTACCAGCGTTTCCAACGGTGCTGTACGACTCTCTGGCGAAGTGAAGAACAAGCGGGTTGCCGAGCGCATCGTCAACGAAGTGAAGCAGATTCCTGGTGTACACGAAATCACCTTTGATTTGGGTCTAGAAGACAAGAACACTGAACTTCAGCGTTAAGTTCAACCAACCTCATAAGTCGGCGGGGGTTGTTTTCAACTCCGCCGATTTTGTTTCATTGCAGCAACTCAAGGAACGCCATGACTGAACGACTTCAAAAACTACGTGAGTGCGGCCAGAGCCTTTGGATGGACTACCTCAGCCGGGATTTGATCCAATCCGGTGAGCTTAAGCAAAAAGTAGATGCTGGCTGGCTGCGAGGCATTACCTCCAACCCCAGCATTTTTGAAAAGGCTATTAAGGGCAACCAAACCTACCAGCCCGACATTGAGGAAGGCATTCGCAACCAGTGGTCGGCTCAACAGATCTTCGAATCTCTGGCCATTGAGGATATTCGCCAAGCCTGCGACATCTTGCGTCCCGTCTACGAAGAAACGGATGGTTTAGATGGCTACGTCAGTATCGAAGTGTCGCCCCTGTTAGCTCGCGATGCCAGCGGTACGATCGAAGAAGCTCGCCGATTCTACGGCATGATCGAGCGGCCCAACGTGATGATTAAAATCCCCGGCACCCCCGAGGGTATGAGCGCCATCGAGCAGGCCATCAGCGAAGGTATTAACGTCAACGTTACTCTGCTGTTCTCAGTAGATATGTACGCCCAGGCCGCAGAGGCCTACATTCGCGGTCTAGAAAAGCGGGCCGAAACCGGAGAACCCATCAACAAAATCTCCTCGGTTGCCAGCTTCTTCATCAGCCGCATCGACTCCAAAGTAGACGACATGCTCGATGAGCGGATCAAGCGCCAGGGCACTGAGTCTCTCAACGAAGAGAAGCGCCTGGAGACGATCAAGGGCAAGGTGGCGATCGCAAACGCCAAGCTCGCCTACAAAAAGTACCAGGAGCTGTTCGGCGGCGATCGCTGGCAGGCGCTCAAAGACAAAGGTGCTAACCCTCAGCGCCTGCTGTGGGCCAGCACCGGCACTAAGAACCCCAGCTACAGCGACGTGCTCTACGTCAATGAGCTAATTGGCCCTGACACGGTCAACACCATGCCGGTTGAAA
The DNA here is from genome assembly GCA_036702895.1 of Trichocoleus sp. Classification (GTDB taxonomy): domain Bacteria; phylum Cyanobacteriota; class Cyanobacteriia; order Phormidesmidales; family Phormidesmidaceae; genus JACVSF01. The sequence goes on from DATNQE010000022.1 coordinate 5,686, forward strand.
CCATCGAAGCCTGCGCTGATCACTGTGAAATCGGCTGCGATCGCATCACTGCCGACCTAGACAAGGCCCAAACGTTGATTAATAGTCTCTCTGAGCCCGATATCGACATCGACCTCAACAGCGTGCTCGAAGGGCTGCTGGAAGAGGGCATTGAGAAATTCAATCAGCCCTACAACTCCCTGCTCGAGTCCATCGAGGAGAAGGTGCAGCAGTTAGCTCACGCCTAGACTGATAG
>DATNQE010000030.1:0-4021 GCA_036702895.1 Trichocoleus sp.
CCGCAGAGCGCTGCTCATCGGTTAGGTTGTCCTCAAACGACTCATGACATGCTTTAGCGTGGTCTTCATCACAGCAGGCAATGCAGGAGTAGATTAGCCCAGACGGATCAATTTGCTCGTTCACCCAGATCATGGTGCCCACATCAACCTGATACACAGTTTCGCTTCTCCAGTGTCTCCTATAAGGGAGACCAGGAATGCCCAAAAAACATCTTAAGACGCGACTGCCTGAGCAGGATTATCAGCAACACTGAGAACGGTTTGACGCATTTCTGTAATCGCCTGCAGCTGATAATCGCTGGCCTCCTGGAAGTGGGCAACTGAGCTTGCGATCGCATCTAGCGCCTGTCTGACCTGGTTAATACTGTCCTGAGTAGGATCTAGCAAATCGCCATAGACCTGCGTTTGCCCGGCCAGTAGCGAGACCTCCTCCCTTTGTCGCTGCAGGTCCGCTTCCGTCTGCTCAATGTCTGATCGCTGCTGCAGGTGCTCCGCAGTCTGCTGCTCCAGCTCCTGCTTGAGCTGACCCATAGACTCCTGCGCCTGTTTTAGCTCGTTCTCCAAGGTTTGAATCGCCGTCGTTGTTTGCTGACGCTGCTCGTCAATGATGTTGAGCAACGGCTCCATATCCACCGCACTAACAGGCGACTCGTCGGCGGCCAGCCCCTGTCGCCGGCGCAAAATTGCCTGGTGCTGGCTCAAAATCTCTTCTCGCTCCAGCAGGTTACGACGCTGGCCTACGAGCGTTTCATTGAGCATCCGATAACGATCCTGCTCGTCCGCCAGCTCGGTTTCTAGCTGCATGCGGTCAAACTCGCTCGCTTGAGCAATCCTGGCCTTCAGTTCGTCAATAGCCTGCAGCTCAAAATTAAGCTCCTCCTCCTGGTCCGAGACGAAGCGGGAAACTTTTTCCAGGTCCTTCTCCAGATCAGAGACGACGGTTTGCAGGTTTTCCAGCGGCATCGCCTCTAGCTCGGCCACGTTCACTTTCTTGCTCAGCCGCACTTTATCGGACGTATTGAGTAGCTCATAAATCTTCTGGTGCAGGTTGCCCTGGCGGTGCAGCTCCTCCGAAAGCGTTTGCAGCCACTCCTGCTTGCTGACAACAAGCTGCTGCTGAAGCTTGAGCTCAGCCTTACGCCCTTGCAGCTGCTCATCTGCCTGAAACCAGCTTTCCCAGCGAGCTTTCAGTTCCTGGGATTGATGCTCTAATGCCTGGCGCTTTTCCTCTAGCTCAGAGTGCCGCTGATCTAGCGTCTGCCGGTGCTGGTCTACCAAAGCCTGATGCTGGCTCAACAGCTCGGTTGCAACGCCCGCCTGCTCCCGCAGCGCCTCTGTAGGAGTAACTGCGCCCGTCAGCCGGTTAAGCGCCTCCTGCAGCTGATTGACCTGACCCTCATCCAAACCGGCCTTTTGCGCTAGTTCGGCCTGCCGTTCCTCTAGGCGACGCATTTCTCCGTTGAGGTGAGCCCAAGCGCCTTCTAAGTCCTGGTTTTTACGCTCAAGCTCTGCCTTGAGCTGGTCGAGTTCCTGACGGGACTGCTCAATTTCTTGACGCTGCGCCTCTAGTTTTTCGAGGTCCGCCTCAGCCTGCTCTATCTGTTCCTGCCGGGTCTCAATTTCCAGCTCTCGCCGGTTCAGCTCCTGGCTCTGGAAAGTGAGCGACTGCTTCCATTGCTCAATTTCCTCCTCCTGCGTCTTGAACTTCTTGTTGAGGTTGGAGAAATTCTGCAGAATGCTGACTAGAGGACGACCCGCCTCATAGTGGCGCTGGATCTGGCGGTTGTTGTTGAGCTCCACCATTACGAGGGTGCCTGCACCATAGGCAGCAGCATCGTCAGGGGCGGCTACCGACTCATCGCCCGGAACAGCTGTCCAGCTTTGCTCGCCTCTTTGACAGGCTAGGAGTTTGAACTCGGCTTTGCCTGCCCCAATAAATGCAGTTTTTTTCTGGACTTCTGCTAGGTACAGCACGCTAGTCTCCCTCGTATGGTGTGATCAAGATAGCCTGTAGGAATATTGAATGGGGAGGGTGAGAGGCCGGAAGTTCCGGATACCTGCTCAGGTTACCTGAATCCAAAGCGTTTCGCATGCGCCACAAGCGACTTAAGCCCACACTCTACTCACGGAGTGAAGGACTGGCTCCCTCTCTAAACTAACGCATCCTGATGGCTTACAGCCCTGCTTTGGTCCCGTGAAAACACTGGGTTTTGCCAAGCTACCGCTGCGTTAATCATGGCAACCAGCCGCTGTTAAGGATGGGAGTCTCGGCGGGTTCTCTAGAGTCCGGTCAGCCAGTCCTGACAAGCACACTACGACAGAGAACTCATCAGTTAGCTTGACGAAGCCTTTGCTCAAGGGGCTAGTCCTTGGGCCAGCTCCAACGGGGGTCTTGGCTAGATCCTTTAGCTATAGGCCCTTGTTATAGAATGCCCCAAATTCTCCGTTCTAAGCAGGGGGCTACAAATTGAGCGAGCTTTTCTTTAGCACAGCTTTTGGGTGGGAACTATACTGAGGGCAATACAAACAGCCCAGTCTCTCACAGCTCCTGGTTTAAATCTCTACTTCTCGCGTCACTGTCCATGCAGGGTTATCTCTCTGAAATTGATATTCGCAGCATCCTGCAGCTCAGTGAGTTAGGTCAGCGCACTGGGGAGCTCTATGTGGAGTCCTATCCAGCTCTGGGCTCAAGCCGCTCTACAGGCTGGGGACCAGTCATCGAGGTAGCCCCGTCCTGGCTAGTCTTTCTGGCCAATGGCCAGATTGTATATGCAGGCACTACAGACGGGCAGCTGCAGCGCCTGCGGGACTATCTCCACCGCTACGGCCTTGATACAGCGGTAGATACCGCTAGCGCCTCTGCGATCGCATCGTTTAACTCCCCTGAATACGGCTACCTCTGGAGCCTGCTCGAGACCCACGTGCTCACGCCCGACCAAGGGCGGGCCATCCTCAAGCACATGGTGCATGAGACCTTATTTGATCTGCTCAGCCTGCACCAGGGCAGCTTTGTTTTCAAGCTCAGCTCAGCTCTCAGCCCTCAGCTCACAACTTTAGAAATTGGGCCGCTGGTAGCCAACATCACCAAGCAAACCCAGGAGTGGAAGCAGTTTCATCCCCTGATCCAGTCGCCCCACCAATGCCCCCTCATTCCGGATCTCGAGGCCTTTCGCAGCAATGTTTCCAAGGCAACTTTCAACCGCCTATCTAACTGGATGCACGGCCACACGAGCCTGCGTCAGCTCTCGCGCTACCTGAATCGGGACTTGATCACGGTTGTTAAAGGCATCTATCCCTATGTTCAGCGGGGGCTCGTGCAGCTCACCCACCCCCCTAGGGAACCGGCCCAAGGGAGCGTTGCCGCCCTGGAGCAGTGGCAGGCTGGGCGCGTTCCCCGCATCGTCTGTGTTGACGATGGACTGGTGGTACGGCAGCAAGTAGAACAGATTTTAGACAGCCAGGGATACGAAGCCACCTCCATTGGTAATCCCCTCAAAGCCCTTAGCCTGCTGTTTCAGCTCCAGCCTGATCTGATTCTGTGTGATATCGCCATGCCTGAGCTCGAAGGGTATGAGCTTTGCGCCATGCTACGCCACGCCAACGCCTTCCGGCAAACCCCAATCGTTATGCTCACTGGAAAAGACGGCTTTCTTGATCGGGTCAAAGCCCGCATGGCCGGGGCAACAGATTATCTGACCAAACCCTTTGGCACCAGCGAACTGCTGGCACTCGTTGAGAAGTATGTTGGCCCTGGTGACCCACAGCGGCCTCGCCCGGACAAACTCCTAGCGGAAGCCATTGAGGACGAGCTTGACCGCGACCTCTCCGGTAGCGGCTTATCCTAAGCGGGCCATCGGGAATTACTGGCAGGTAGAGGACAGGCACCGCGATTGAAGCCCAATTTAGGCAGGCTTGCCTAGTGAGCGGCGTTCGACTGCTTAGCACTATCCCCATGGCCATCGAGCAATTAATCGAGAGAGGAGTGCGCTCGCTTTTTCACCAGCCTGGTAGAGAAGCGGGA
>DATNQE010000034.1:0-4927 GCA_036702895.1 Trichocoleus sp.
AGCGCTTAAAGGCTGCGATCGCGGCCTCAACCCAGCCCAGCCCCTCGTTCACACCTTCGGCCATAGCGAAGGCAATCATCTCTGAGTCGGTGGTGGAGATGAGGCTGTCCCGCTCAGATAGGGTCTCCCGTAGATCAGCGGCATTTACCAGATTACCGTTGTGCGCCAGGGCTAACGACCCCAGGCGAGTTTCGGCCACGGCGGGCTGAGCGTTGCAGACGCGGCTGGAGCCGGTAGTGGAGTAGCGGGTGTGGCCCACAGCCATCTGCCCCGGCAGCTCCTTCAGCACGTTGCCCGTAAACGCCTGGGACACAAGACCCATATTCTTGTGGCAGTGCACGGTTGAGCCGTCAAAGGTCGCAATACCAGCGGACTCTTGACCTCGGTGCTGCAGCGCATAGAGGCCAAAGTAGGCGAGCGTAGCAACATCCTCGGTGGGGGCATAGACCCCAAACACACCGCAGGCTTCTTCGGGCTTATCTGGCCTTTCAGTCAGGGAACGGTCAGTCAGGGAACGGGCGGCATCAGAGCCATCAGTTAAATGGTCGGAGGCCGGAGGTTCAGAGGGTAAAGACATCGATTTCAGGAGATATGGCGGCGAATGATGCTGAGATCGGCAGCTAAACAGGCGTGGGGCAGAAAGCGGGCAAGGATCCCAAACTTTAACCCCCAGGTTAAAAGAACCTACGAATCCATCATAAGAACCAATATCGGGCGGGGCAGCAGTCGCAGGGCTTACCTACTACTGTTAACCAAATGTTAAGACTAGATGATCGTAACACCTGAAAGCAGGCATCACCCGGAAGACAGATTCGAGATTTCTAGAATCTGGCCTAAGCCGATGTCTAGGCAGATAAACGCCTCTCAATCGCCATTTCCCAGGTTTGAACAAGCGCGCTTATCGGGGCGGTGATCACCGTCTTGTCATCGAGGGTACCCACCGTCAGCAGCGCTGTCTTGTTCTGCACGGTACCTAGTCGCTGCCAGCTGTGGCCCAGCTGTTCTGTCAAATACTGCTCCCAAGCCGCGGCAGCCTCTGGCTTCACTGAGACCAGAATGCGGGCACCTCCTTCGCCAAAGAGCAGAGTGTCCCAGCGGCAGTCAGTTTGGCTAGAGGCAACCGGCAGGGTAATTTGAGCGCCTAAACCGCCGCTGATACAGGCTTCAGCAAGTGCGATCGCAACGCCTCCCTCCGCCGCATCATGGGCTGAACACACCCAGCCTTGAGTGATGCCGTAACGGCAGGCCGCCTGTACCTGCTTCTCTAGCGCCATATCAATCACGGGGGGATGGCCCGTCACCTGACCCTGCACTGTCGCCAGGTACTCCGAGGCCCCCAAGGTAACCAGCGGCCGCTCGCCAGTGGTGCCTTTGCCCAATTGGGTGCCCAGCAGGTAAATGAGGTCGTTCTCCTGCCGCCATCCCTGACCACAGGTTGCCGCCACATCATCTACCAGCCCGACCATGCCCACCACCGGCGTCGGGTAAATGGGCTGCGGGTTGCCCTGGCTGTCTAGGGTTTCGTTGTAGAGGGAAACGTTGCCGCCTGTCACAGGCGTCTCAAAAAATTCGCAGGCGGTTGCCAGACCCCGGCAGGCCTCGGCTAGCTGCCAGTAGCCAATGGGTTTCTCAGGGCTGCCAAAGTTGAGGTTGTCGGTCACTGCCAAGGGTTCTGCCCCGACACAGCTCAAGTTACGAGCTGCTTCTGCCACGGCCGCCTTTGCCCCCTCGTAGGGATTGAGGTAAACGTAGCGGGAGTTGCAGTCTACCGTTGCGGCTAACCCGCGATTGCCAGCAGCGCCCTTCCCAGGAGCAGCGGCTGCTTCCAGGGGCCGCAGCCGAATGACTGCCGCATCCCCGCCTCCTGGCCACAGGACCGTGTTGTTCTGCACCTGGTGGTCGTACTGCCGATAGACCCAGCGCTTGGATGCGATCGTGGGCGCATCGAGCAGTCGCAGCAGCACATCACTCCAGCTCATAGCCTCTCCGGCTACCTGGGTGCCTTGCCAGGAACTTTCGGGCAGTTGGTCAGCGCTCCAGGCCCAAGCTTCTTGAGCATAGGCGGGCGGCTCTGCCAGCAGCTCACGATGATAGATAGGCGTATCTTCTGCCAGGGCCAAAGCCGGAATCTCGGCAGCCGTTTCGCCGTTAAAGAGAATACGAACGATGGGATCGGCAATCACCTGGCCTGCCACGACCGCGTGCAGCCCCCAGCGCTCAAAAATATCGATCAACTCTTGCTCGCGGCCCTTTTGACCGACGAACAGCATCCGCTCCTGAGACTCTGACAGCAGGTACTCGTAGGGCACCATGCCAGACTCGCGCACCGGAATCAGGTCCAGATCTAGCTCAATGCCCACCCCCCCTTTAGCCGCCATCTCCGCCGTTGAGCAGGTAATGCCTGCCGCGCCCATGTCCTGGGCTGCAACGACTGCGCCGGTCTTAAACGCCTCTAGGCAAGCTTCTACCAGCGATTTCTCCAGGAAGGGATCGCCCACCTGCACTGCCGGACGATCGGCCTCCGATTCATCGCTGAGCTCGGCGCTGGCAAAGCTAGCCCCGCCCATACCGTCGCGCCCCGTTGTAGAGCCGACGTACAGCACCGGGTTGCCCACGCCAGAGGCGCCTGATTTAACGATTTCGGTCGTTTCCATCAAACCGATGGCCATGGCGTTGACCAAGGGATTGCCGTTGTAGGCCGGATCAAAATACACCTCGCCCCCTACAGTCGGGACGCCGAAGCAGTTGCCGTAGTGGGCAATCCCCGAAACAACGCCGGTGAAGATGCGACGGGTGCGGGCATCGGCCAGGTCGCCAAAGCGCAGAGAGTTTAAGGCAGCAATGGGCCTAGCTCCCATGGTGAAAATATCCCGGAGAATGCCGCCTACGCCGGTTGCCGCACCCTGAAAGGGCTCCACGGCCGACGGGTGGTTGTGGGACTCAATTTTGAAAGCAATGCGCAGACCGTCTCCGGCATCAATTACGCCAGCGTTTTCCCCCGGCCCCACCAAAATCCGTGGCCCTTGGGTGGGAAACTGCTTGAGCAGCGGCCTGGAGTTTTTGTAGCAGCAGTGCTCTGACCACATCACCCCAAACATGCCCAGCTCAGCTCGGTTGGGGTGACGCCCCAAGCGGCGCACGATTTCGTCGTACTCCCCAGGCTTAAGGCCTTCTGAGGCGATTTCGTCCTGGGTAAACGGAGCGGCGGAAGAAGCGGTCATAGGTGGGCGTGTGGCACTGCGTCTAAAATTCTATCGCTGCACAGGCATCCCTGAGGTCGTGATGGTTAAAGTAGGGGATCTAGATGCGATCGCACCCGAACCAGCTAACCTTCTAACCGTTTTGAAAAGGCCGCTAGAGCGTTGTCTGCACCTTAAGGAACCGATCCAGGTCGGAAAACGTACCCGCGTGAGCAATAATCGGGCTTTCGTACCCTTTCATCGTGACGGTGTAGCGTTTGAAAAATTGCTCATTTGCCCCCAGCCCTTGCAGATACTGGTAGGTGGTTTCGCCCAGAGCGATGTCAAGGCCCAGCTGCTTAGTGGACGTTTCAAACCGAAAAGCCGCGTTGACCGTGTCGCCCAGGGCCGTATAGTCGGGGCGATCGCCCGTGCCCGTGTTGCCCACCATGGCAAAACCGGTGTTCAGCCCAGCCCCAATGCGCAGCGGAAACGGCAGCGGGAATTGCTCGTGCAGGGTGCTGGTCATTTTAGACAGGGCACTGATGGCCTGAATAATTTGCAGCATTTCGTCGGCATCAACCCCTTTAGCCCCGTGAATCCACACCGCCATGACGGCGTCACCAATGTACTTGTCGACCCAGCTGCCGTACTGGCCAATGATTTCCCCAGCCCGGCGGAACCAGGTACCAATGGCCTCCGAGAGAATCTTCTCGTCGATCTGCCGTGTCATTACCGTGAAGTCGCGAATATCAACGACCATCACCGAGATCAAGCGGCGGATATGCAGGGTAGCCGTAGCCGTAAAGTCCTGGGAGTCCATCTTGGCAAGACTCACCGTATTGGGCACAGCCGGCTCGGGAGTAGGGCAGTAAAACTGAAGCTCCGTTTGGCCAAAGGTCAGAGCATCACCGTTTTGCAGAGTCACCGGCACGCTGACCCGACGACCGTTAACGAATGAGCCGTTGCGGCTGCCCAGGTCAATCAGGTAGAACTCACCGTTCTCCATGCACTGCAGCATGGCGTGATTGCGGGAGATCCAGCGATCTGGAAGAACAAAATTGTTGTCATCACTGCGCCCAATGGTCCAGCAGTTGCTACCAATTAGCGACAGATGGCGGCTGCCAGAGTCCGTTTGAAGTATTAGATACGGGCCAGGTTTGAGAGTCACTGGACTATTCGCAACGATAGGCTGGAGACTCGGTTGCTGCAACAAGCCATAAAAGGCGCTTCCCACACAACCGGGAAACTACTAAAAAAATAGCTCAAAAATCCAGGTTTAGACGGAATAGATGCGCCCCCACTGCCACCCGCTTCAAAGCGGTCTTGGCAGAAGAACAAACCCGCTTGGCCGACGATTTGCCTAAAACTATCGTCAGCAAGCCTTATCCGGCAGCTCGACTGACTTTTTGGGCTCAATCACCCTTAGCTGCCAAGATAGCCCACGATTGTTACTGCAAGTATAACCCTCACCTGCAGCAACCTCAGGTTTTTAAGATATGCGGTCTAGGCTAGGCTGGCTGAGAAAAAAAACAGGCCGTCTACGACGAGAGTGCTGAGCACAGCTCCCCCAAAAGCCCACCAGGCAAGCTGCCGGGAATACACCAAGGGCATGACGCCTACAATCACTAAAAAGAGAATCAGCACGGCAGCCCGGGCTGCAGCCACATCGGTCTGTAGAGAACCGGCCGCTTCCCGCAGCACCACCGGCACAAACTCGGGGTCGACCGCCATGATTTGCCGCCAAG
>DATNQE010000074.1:0-3062 GCA_036702895.1 Trichocoleus sp.
GCACTGGGCTACAGGCTTGCCGACGTAGCCGCAGCCAATAATTGCAACGTTCATGAATTCCTGCGGGGTGGGAAGGAAGATGCTTTATTACGTTAAATCACCTGAGGCCAAAACCGCGCCGCCCACAATCAATAAACAGGCTAGCCCCAGCAGCCAGGTGGCCTCAGCAAAGCCCCTTGCCACCAGCAGCAGCGTCGAAAGTAAAGGAGCCAGGTAAGACAGCGCCCCTAACGCCTTGATGTTGCCGTGCTTGACGCCGTAGTCCCAGGTATAGAAGGCCAGGCCAATGGGACCAAGACCCAGGAGTGCGATCGCACCCCACTGCCCCCCCACCGGCCATACCGTCGTCTCCCACAGCGCGTGACAAATCCAGGCCAGCCCCGCCGTCACCGCGCAAAAGCTGCCCACCGCGCTCGTCGGCACCGCCCCAAATTTGCGCGACAGCACCGAATAGCCCGACCAGGTAAAGGCGCACACCAGCGCCGCCAGGTACCCCGGCAGGTAGTCCGCGTTGAAGCTCAGCCCCTGGCCGCTGGTCACCAGTAGCCCTGCACCGATAAATCCGGCCCCCGCCCCTGTGATATGAAACCAGCGCAGCCGCTCCCCCGGCAAACAGGCCGACAGCAGCACAATCAGCAGCGGCCACAGATAGGCAATCAGGCTGGCCTCAACCGCCGGCGCATTTTGCAGGGCGATGAAATAGAAGAAGTGATAGCCAAACAGCCCCCACAGCCCGTTGAGCCACACTCCCCAGGGCAGCCCGGCCAACCCTTTGGTAGAAACGCCAAGGCTTGTGCCCTTATCTGTGCCCCAGGATTTGCTTCGCCAGCGCAACCCTAGCCCAATCAGCGATGCCAGGGTAAAGGCCATCGCCGTTAGCTGAAACGGCGGCAACACTCCACTGAGCTTGGTCAGAAAAGCCAGCGTTGCCCACATCAAGATCGCCGTAAACCCAATTCCCGTTGCCCTCGCCGGTGCTTTTTTCATTGCCTTCTTCAGATGCTCTTTTGCCAAGCATTCTAAAAAGGGGGCTGCTGCCGGCGCTTAACCCAATTGCGGCCAGCGCTTGTCTAAAATTCGGGTGTGACGGTACTGCTGCGGCGAACAGCCCTCTCGCTGCCGAAACAGCCGCGTCAGCGAGGCGTGGTGCTCGTAGCCCACTGCTTGAGCAATCTCTAGAATGGGCAGGTCGCTGTGGGTTAGCAATTCCTTCGCTTTGTCCAGCCGCACCTGCTGCAGGTAGGCATTCGGCGTTTGCCCCGTCAGCTTTTTGAACCACTCGCAGAAATATCCTACCGTGTAGCCTTCCATCCGTGCCAGAAACTCCACAGTGAGCGGCTGGTCGTAGTGGTCAAGAATATGCTGCTGCGAGCGAGGACGTTGTTGGGCAGGCAGCAGCGAAAGAGCATACCCCACCAGGTACCTGAGCCCAGAATTGGATGGATTACCTGCCCGCAAATCCTCGCGAATCAAGCTGCGCACGGCTCGCCACCGCTCATCCATACGCTGCTGAATGCAGGTCGGGGTCGTCGCTAAAGCCTCCACTGAGATAGCCGCTTTGGGAATATCAAGCACCACAAACTGATTGGTGTCTCTGGCGAAGAAGGAGTGTTGGCAGTGGGGCGACAGGTAAACCAGGCAGGACTCATCTAGCGTTAGATCCCCTTCGGGAGTCTCAATGAACAGCGCCCCCTGCAGCGGCAGCAGCAGCTGGGCGTAGGGGTGATCGTGGGTATCGATCAGGGCTGAATAAGTGCGGCACTCGCCCACCAGGTGATCCATTTTGCTCAACCTTCCTAATCCGGAGCGACAGCAGAACGGTCTGCTTTGAACATACCTGATCTCGTTAAACTGGGGGTCTGACGGGTTTGCGCAACTTAACCCGGCCACTGCCCCTTACTGCATGTACCTCAAGCACCTCCACCTAAGGCACTTTCGTAACTACACCGAGCAGCAGGTTGACTTTAGCGCCCCCAAAACTATCCTGGTGGGGGAAAATGCCCAGGGCAAGTCCAACCTGCTGGAGTCGGTGGAGATGCTGGCTACGCTCAAGTCCCACCGCACCAGCCGCGACCCGGACTTGATTCAAGAAGGTTCGGCGATGGGTCAGATCAGCGCCACGGTGCAGCGCGACTTGGGGCCTGCCGATTTATCTCTGGTGCTGCGCAACGGTGGCCGCCGCACCGCCATTCTCAACGGCGAAAAGCTGCGGCGGCAGCTCGACTTTTTGGGCGCGCTCAACGCCGTAGAATTTTCCAGCCTGGACCTGGAGCTGGTGCGGGGCGGGCCGGGAGAACGACGCACCTGGCTCGACACCTTGCTGATGCAGCTAGAGCCCGTCTACGCCCATATTTTGAGTCAGTACAACCAGGCCCTCAAGCAGCGCAACGCGCTGATTCGCCAGACCTATGGCGACGAAGAGGAGCCCCAGCCGGCGCATAAGGTGGACGTCACCCAGTTCGCTCTGTGGGACGCTCAGCTAGCTGCTTTGGGAACTCGCGTGATTCGGCGTCGGGCTAGAGCGATGGAGCGGCTAGCCCCCATCGCCCAGGAGTGGCACCGCGCCATTAGCGGTCAGACCGAGGATCTGCAGATTCGCTACCAGCCTAACGTGCCGCTAGAGGAGGACGACCCCAATACGATCCAGGCGGCTTTTTTAGAGAAGATTCGGCTGCGTGCGATCGCAGAGCGGCACCAGCGCACTTCCCTGGTTGGCCCCCACCGCGACGACATCGAGTTCACCATCAACGACACCCCGGCCCGTCAGTACGGCTCGCAGGGCCAGCAGCGCACCCTGGTTTTAGCCCTCAAGCTAGCTGAGCTCAAGCTGATCGATTCAGTCGTCGGCGATCCGCCCCTGCTGCTGCTGGATGATGTTTTGGCCGAGCTCGATCTCAAGCGTCAAAACCAGCTTCTAGAGGCCATTCAAGATCGCTTTCAAACCCTGATTACCACCACCCATCTCGGCTCTTTCGACGCCCAGTGGCTCCAGTCCTCCCAAATTCTCACGGTCGAAAACGGCCAGCTTGTTGCCAAATAGTAGTCTCCCTTTAAGCCTCCTG
>DATNQE010000082.1:0-3011 GCA_036702895.1 Trichocoleus sp.
ATATTGCTTCCGAATACGTTACTCACGTTGCTCACAGATAGAGGTATCAACTGTGAAAAACTTACCTGAACAAACCCCCGACTTTCTTAGCGGCAGTGGTCGCTCCGAGTCAGCCAATTCCCTACTGCAATATGTTCAGGCAATGAGTCCCGACACTATTGCTCAACTTTCCCGCCCCGTATCTTCGGAAGTTATGCAGGTGATGGAGCACAACATCATTGGCCTGCTGGGAGGGCTGCCTGCTCAAAATTTTGACATCACCATCACGACAAGTCGCGAGCAACTGGGCCGCCTGCTGGCCTCTGCTATGATGAGCGGGTATTTCCTGCGCGGTGCCGAGCAGCGGATGGCCTTTGAGCGTTCGCTAATGAGTACCGAGTCAACCCTCGAAACCTCGTTTGATGCGGAGTGAATGCCAGCAGCTCGTCTAATTTAGACCTGTCAAATCTGAATCAAAGTGGCGAGGTTGGTGTTAGTCCAACCTCTACTACTGGTTCTTCCCACGCTTCTCTTAACCCGGCAAGTTCTACGCAGAACCTGCCGGGTTCTGTGCTGTCTGCGCTGCGGCAGGCGCTGCTGACCTGGTACGCCGAGTGTGGTCGTGATTTGCCCTGGCGACGCAGTCGTGACCCCTACGCCATCTGGATCTCTGAGATTATGCTGCAGCAGACCCAGGTGAAGACGGTAAAGCCTTACTACGAGCGCTGGCTTGGGCAGTTCCCCACTGTGGAAGCGCTGGCAGATGCAGACCAGCAGACCGTGCTCAAAGCCTGGGAAGGAATGGGCTACTACGCCCGTGCCCGTAATCTGCATCGGGCAGCTCAGGTCGTAGTGGAGCGCCATGGCGGCCTGTTTCCCAATGACCTGGAATCGGCAATGGCGCTACCGGGAATTGGCCGCACTACAGCAGGAGGCATTCTCAGTGCTGCTTTTAACCAGGCGGTGCCCATTCTCGATGGCAATGTAAAGCGGGTGCTGGCCCGGCTGGTGGCGCTAGAGGTGCCGCCTAACCAGGCTTTGGCTCGGCTCTGGGAGCTGTCAACGGCGGTGCTTGACCTGCAGCAGCCGAGGGATTTTAACCAGGCGTTGATGGACTTGGGTGCAACCTTGTGTACCCGGCACAACCCGGCCTGTTTGCTTTGTCCCTGGCAGCAGCACTGTCGGGCGTACAATCTGAATGTACAGACGGAGATTCCTATGACCGAGCCCCGTGGCCCGCTGCCTCACAAGCAGATTGGCGTAGCCGTAATTTGGAATGACCAGGGCCAGATTTTGATCGACCGTCGCCGCCAGGAGGGCTTGTTGGGCGGTCTGTGGGAGTTTCCGGGCGGCAAGATTGAGCCGGGAGAAACGGTCGAGCAGTGTATTGAGCGCGAGATCCGTGAGGAGCTAGGCATCGAGATTGAGGTGGGTCAAAAGCTCATTCGAGTTGACCATGCCTACACCCACTTCAAGGTGTCTCTTAATGTTCACCACTGCCGCCATATTTCTGGTGAACCCCAACCCATTGAGTGTGACGAGGTGAAGTGGGTGACGCTTGATGAGATTGAGCAGTACCCGTTCCCCAAGGCCAACGTGACAATTATCGAAGCCCTTAAAGAGTATGCTCGCTCCCGGATCTCATAAGATTAAGGGGCAATACTTCCTTCGCTTGCCGTGGCCAGGGTACAGCTCGATAACATCACGCGCCGTTACGGCGGCAGCAGCGCTGCGATCGCAAACATCTCTTTCGAGGTACCCGACGGCGCTTTTTGGGTGCTGGTGGGGCCATCGGGCTGCGGCAAGTCTACAATCCTGCGCACCATCGCCGGACTAGAGCCTGTCACCGAAGGCAATCTCTACATCGGTGACACGCTGGTGAATCAGGTGCCCGCTCGCGACCGTGACGTGGCGATGGTGTTTCAAAACTACGCGCTCTACCCACACATGAGCGTGGCGAAGAATCTGGCTTTTGGCCTGCGAATGCGCCGCACGCCAGCATCCGAGCAGCAGGCCCGGGTGGAAGCCGTTGCGCGTTCACTAGGGATTGCTCACTTGCTCGATCGCAAGCCCCGGCAGCTCTCGGGTGGACAGCAGCAGCGGGTGGCGTTGGGGCGTGCGATCGCACGGCAGCCTCGCGTCTTTTTACTCGATGAACCGCTCTCTAATCTCGATGCTCAGCTGCGCGATGACACCCGCGCCGAACTCAAGCAGCTGCACCAGAGCTTTGGCATTACGACCCTTTACGTCACCCACGATCAGGTCGAAGCGATGACTCTGGCCGATAAGATCGTGGTGCTCAATCAGGGGCAAATCCAGCAGATCGGCACGCCTCAGGAAATCTACACCCAGCCTGCAAACCGTATGGTGGCAACCTTCATCGGCAGTCCGCCGATGAATATTCTGGAGGTAAGTTGGAGTGATGGCTATTTCCGGGTGGACACCCAGAAGTTCCCCTGTCCAAATCCTGGGTCACTGGATAATGGGCAGCGGGTACACCTGGGCATTCGCCCCGAACACCTCCAGATCGTCCCGCCTGACCAGGCCCATCTGCACATTCGGGTGTCGGTGGTGGAGCCTTTGGGTCGGGAGACCCTGGTGCGAGGCACCTTGCCCGATAGCGCCCGCACCATACCCCAAACCCTGCAGCTCCAGGCACCAGCCGATGTCGACCTAGCTCCAGGCATGACTGTGCCTGTGCGTTTGCAGCTAGAAAAGCTTTTCCTGTTTGACGCTGCTACGGGGCAGCGCCTCTGAGGGGTTTAGCAGAGGGGTGGGTTTAGCAGAGGGGGTTTAGCAGACTTAACAGGGCAGTTAACTTTTCGATGGAAAGTTCTGATCCTGCAGCTATTCAGGGACTTGAATAGCTGCAGGATCTCCTGACGACCTACCCGGCAACAACGAAGTTCACCAGCTTGCCGGGAACAACGATCACCTTTTTGACTTCCTTGCCTTCGATATAGCGCTTGGCCGCTTCCGACTCGCGGGCGTACTTCTCCAGCGCCGCTTTGTCGGAGTCGGCGGGTACTTCG
>DATNQE010000089.1:0-4597 GCA_036702895.1 Trichocoleus sp.
GGGGGTAATGGTAAAGCGGCCGCTACTCATGGCGCTGACCCGCTCAGCAAAGGTGGTGGCCCCGCCCAAAATGGTATCGAGTGAGGCCGGCCAACTCGTGGCCATTTGCCAGTTAATCTCAGGTAAATTTTCGTTAGAAGCCTCTGTTGCACCAGCGGTCGTAGCGGTATTCGTTGCATTGCCGCTACAGGCGACCAGGCTAGCGGTGGTGGCAGCCGCCGCGCCGTAGGTGGTGGTCTTGATCAACTGCCGACGTTTCATAGTGCGTTCCCTTAAAGAAATGTAATGCAGACAGAATGCAGAGATTTAAAGCTGCGGATGATTGTCCGACAAATCGCGGGAAAACAGCGCAGTTAGTAGGAAATCGTAAGCTCGTGACCAGAGCGTCCGGCAAAGGTGAGATTGCGAGTGGATCAGGCATTCACCAGCGCGTCATGGGTATTTGACCGGCTCAATAACTCTGAGGCCGGAAAATAGGTACTGTCTTGATTGCAGGCGCTGGGCTCAACCAGGGCAGGGCCAGCCGGATCGACACAGTAGCCGTCTGCTGCTGCCCACTGGAGACAGCGCTCGGCATACACAGCGCCGCTCAGATGGCTGTGGATGTCGCCCCCTTCGGCATTCGCTGGACAAAAGCTCGTAGGGCAGCAGTGCGATCGCGATGCGCCTCAAACCAGTTGGCAACCTGAGCCTCAGCCTCACGAATCGAGCGCTGGCTGCTGGGCGGTTCCTGAGCTGCAAAGCTGGCTATCCCTAAACCAGAGCCGAGCAACAATCCCCCGAGAACAGCCAGGGAGGAGCGTTTAGACGGTAGACGCATTATTTTACCGAGAGCCACAATGCGCAGAAATATACCGCCGAAGCAAATCTAGGCACTAAAGCAGACTGAAGATTAATTTTCTTGGGAGTCCTAAATTCCCTTGTTGCTTCTACCTACTTTAGGGAAGTCAAATTTAGCGAGCTTGAGGCTTCAACTCAACCGTTAGGTCGTCTGAACGCTGGGCAGGCTGCCGCTAACTTTTCTGCCGTAGCGGATGGCGGCAAAGCCGGTGACGTACATTAACAGGCTATAGACAGCGGCAGGGACGGCCATATCGGGGTCGTTGAGCAGCCCGGCGGTAATCGCGATCGCAAGCGTACCGTTTTGAATGCCCACTTCAATAGCAATGCAAATTTGCTGCGCCAGCGGCAGCTGAAATAGCTTGCCCGCGAAAAACCCGGCGGCGGTTGCTATCAGGTTCAGCAGCAATACGCCGATGCCTACCTGCACAATGAATCCGGGCAGCTTACTGCCTTCACGAATCAGCAGCAGCAGAATAATCAGCGCCAGCAGCCCCACCGCCAAGCGGCTCATCTGCTTTTCCAGTCGCTTCGCCGTTTCGGGAAACTGGTAGCGAATCACCATGCCGATGGCGATGGGCAGCAGCGTAATTAGGAAAATTTGCAGCATGGTCTGCCCAATCGGCAGCGCGATCGCAGCTGTCTGCCCCAGAAAATGCTGCAGCGCTAGATTGGCAAAAACAGGAATCGTGACCACGGTGATAATGCTGCTTAGCGCTGTGAGCGTCACCGAGAGAGCCACATCGCCTTTGGCCAGATAGGTGATGAGGTTAGAGGAAGGCCCACCGGGGCATGATGCCAGGATGATCAGCCCCACTGCGATCGCAGGCTGCATCGGCACCACCAGCGCGATCAGCGCCCCCAGCAGCGGCAGCAACAACACTTGACACACCACGCCCACCGCAACCGCCTTGGGGTAGCGGGTAATGCGCTTAAAGTCTTCTGGAACAAGACTAAGCCCCATTCCCAGCATGACAATCGCTAGAGCTAGCGGCAGCAAAACGGCAGTGAATAAGTTGCTTTGCATAGTCGATACAACCCCTCACATATCAATGCCCACCCATCATAGAATGGGCGGGCATTGATGCCAAAACGATTCAGCTATAGCTGGTGTCGAGTTAGTTAGGACATTTGAGAGAGGTGGCGTTTGGGGGCCTAGCCCCCAGCCAGGGGTTTCACCCCTGCACCCCATGCCTAACCAATCCACCTACTGCTATAAAAAGATTTTCTACAGCCAAAACCTACAGGCTGCCGAGGTTAAGACTCAGTGTCAGCAAGCCCACAAACACCAGCAGACCTAGCCCGCGACGGAAGTAGTTAACCCCACTAAAAATTTCCTGCCAGGACCAGGTAAACCAGGCGCCAAACGCGACCAACTCGGCCAAGGTCAAAATTTTGCCAGCCGGGAGAACAAACTGAAGAAAGGTTGCCGTTAGCGCAACCAGGAGCGGCAGATTGGGTGCTTGAGCGATAACGATGTTGCCTTGGCTATCGCGAAATATCCGATCAACCAGCGAGGGCTTATTCGCCTCAAAAGTATCTAAGTCCCGGTCCAGTTGTGATGTCATCTTGCCCTGTCCAAAATACTATTGCGCTTTGATGCTAAGGCTTGCCAGCACGGCGTTACCTATATCGGGCGTTAGATTCGAACCCACTGCTGCAGGGCTATCGACAGGACTGTAAATGTCCTGTAATGGGCTGATGATTACTCGATGAAGCTGCCGCAGGCGCTAGGCCCTTGCCCTCCGGATTGGGCATTCTGACTCAGAAGGATGGAAAAGCTAGCTCTAAGGTGGCTCCTTATGGGAATGAGACGATCAGACCGACGTGATGACTCCTACGACAACGCGGTTCGCCACCCCCACTCAAGACAGCCAGAGTCTGTTTCCCCTCATGAGCTAAAGCGGCTCTTGGCGACGGCTCGGGCGCAGCGAGATGAGGCCAAAGACCAAGCTCAGGAGAAGGAGCAGCAGGCAGAGCAAAACTACCAGCTCTACGTAGAAGTGCAGCAGCAGCACCAAAGCGCGATTACGCTGTATCAAGAGGAGCAGCAAAAGTACCAGACGACTTTGCAGCTCTACGAACAGGCCCAAACTGAAACGCAGTCGTACATCACTCTGTACAAGCAAGAGCAAACGCGCAGCAGTGAGCTTCAGGTTAAATATGAGGAAGCCCAAGCCGAAAGCCAGCGGTATTTAGTGCTGTACAACACGGCCCAGTCGGAACTCAAGCTAGAGCGCCGCTCCAAAGCAGGCATTAAAAGCTGGGAAACCCGCCGCAAACGAGAGAATGAGCGGCTCAAGCAGGAAATTGCTGAAATGGCGGTGGTTCTGCGAGATTCTCTCGCCAGAAAGGATGAGGCCGTCGGTCACCTCGAAGAGTTAGCCAATCGGATGGACCGCATCCAGATATTGGTCGATATCGCCGAAGCAGATACCACATCCAATCCGGTCGGTATGCTGAATAAATTTAGACGCATCTGGCAAACTATCCAAGACATTCTGGCAGAGTAGGCAATCGCTATGAGTGATGATTCAACGGCCTTAATTCGCTCCCATCAAAAGCCAAGATTAAGCGATCGCATTCGCAGCATTGCCAGTCAGCTCCGAGAAGAAAGCGACCTGCAAATCAAAGCTACCTCTCGGATTTTGGGCGCTGCCGCTCAAATTGCCCAAAACCACGATCGCCTCATTGAAGAGGTGGTTGAGGTAGTCGAGGAAGACCTTGCGCAGGCTGAGGCTCAAACGGTTGAGCCGTATACAGAAGAGCAACTCAAGAGCCAGTTCAAGCGGCTTAAGGATGCCACAGCTCATTTCGGTATAGAAGCAAATAAGTGGGCCGCTTTAGTCGACAAGCTCAATGCGCCAAACGCTTCTGCATCAGGAAAGAAAAATTCTCCAGCAAAGGATTCTTTGGTGCCCAGGCTCGAAAGCATCGAGAGTGAGATTCGAGCCTTGCGAGGAGACGTCGATAAAGTGATCGATCTTCTAACGCTACTTGTAGAGATGGCCCAAAAGTAGACGGTGCTGAGGATTCAGCAGGCAGCTAGGATACGGGCACTGGCTGCTCCACTCCGTCTAAAGAAGTTTAGGCCACACAGGCGGCAGATGGAGACGCCTGCAATCCTCCCATGAGCGGCCGCTCCGTCGGCTAACGTATAAGGAGTTGCCCATGAGATTCTGCGCCTGTGGCCATTCTGCGTCCTTTCGTTGACCGCGTTGTTGATCGCCAAGCTCTGCAAAAGCTGGCTCAACGCTATGCCGAGCTAGACATCGCCTCCGTCGAAGCCTGCCTGGCCTTCCTGCGAGCTACCGCCGATGTGCAAACAGCTCTAGAGGCTCATTTCGCGCGCTACGGGCTGTCGATGGGCAAGTTTACCCTGCTCATGCAGCTGCATCAGAATCTAGAGCAGGGGCTGACTCCTTCTGAATGTGCTGAGCGCTCTGGCGTAACCCGTGCTACGATTACCGGACTGCTTGACGGCCTAGAGCGCGACGGCCTGGTAGAACGACGGCCCCGCCCCGACGACCGGCGGATGCTGAGCGTCCATCTTACAGACAAGGGGCAAACCCTGATGACGCAAATGCTGCCCGATCATTTCTGCCGCACCACCAGCCTCATGGCGCACTTAAGCGACGGGGAGAAAAAGACTTTGATTGAGCTTTTGCAGAAGGTGCAGGCGGGCACAGACGCGGTGCTTAATCCATAAATAGAGGGTTCAAGGTGCAGAGTGCAAGGTACAAGGTTTGGAGCAGTG
>DATNQE010000096.1:0-3611 GCA_036702895.1 Trichocoleus sp.
CCTACAGCAAGCTGATCGAGCCCAAGTACCGCTTCTGGAACAGCGATCTGCGGGTCAAGCTAACGCAGCAGTCAATGTCGCTGCTGGTCATCTACTTTGGCTTTAAGGCCGATGGCCGTGAGGACGCAAAACTGCGCCACCACACCATTATTCTCGGCCCCCGCTACGAGGAGCTGCTGAAGGAAATCTTCGGCAAGAAGATCCTCTCCAAGGACTTCTCTCAATACCTGCACATACCGACCCTCACCGATCCTTCCCTAGCACCGCCAGGACACCATGCGGCCTACACCTTGGTACCTGTGCCCCACAACGGCTCTGGGCTGGACTGGAGTAAGCTAGGCGAGCCGCTGGTGGACAAGGTGCTGACCTTCCTAGATGAGCGCGGCTATTTGCCCGGCATCAAAGAGCGGATTGTGCACAAGAGCTACATCACGCCTGACTACTTTGAGAACACGCTCAACGCCTACATGGGCAACGCCTTTGGCCCCGAACCGCTGCTGGTGCAGTCGGCCTTTTTCCGCCCCCACAATCGCAGCGAAGACATCTCCAACCTGTACATGGTGGGCGCAGGAGCACAGCCGGGAGCAGGCACGCCCAGCGTGATGATGTCGGCCAAGATGACGGCTCGCCTGGTCGCCGAAGACTTTGCGGTGCCCGCAGAAGTAGTCAACGGCAGCTCGTCGAGCCCAGAGCTGACCTACAGCGGCTCTTAGGCTGAAAACCCATAGATACCTGTGAACAAGGGGCTGCATGGCCCCTTGTTTGCGTTTGTAGGGATAGGGGGATTCGGTGTTCTGTGAATCCCTGAGGACTGGATGCTCGTTGTATGATCCCTCCAACTCCCCAAGGGAAAGCTTTTCGACCCTCCCCTTTAAAGGGGAGCAGGGGAGAGCTCAAACTTGTCCATCGAAATTTCGGAACCGCCGGATCTCAAGACAGCCTCGCTAACCAAAGCCCATGAACCACCAGCCCCGCATCAAGATCATCAACGGCAATACCTGTGAGGCCATGACTCACAACATTGATGCGGTAGCTCAGGCGGTGCGATCGCACACCACCCTCATTACCACAGTCCAGCCCAAGAGCGGTCCCGAATCGATTGAGTGCTATTACGACGAGTACCTGGCCATTCCCGGCATCCTAGAGCAGATTGTGCTCGATACCGACTCCAACGCCTTCATATTGGCCTGCTGGGGCGATCCGGGCATAGAAGCAGCCCGTGAGATCACTCCCCGCCCAGTGGTCGGCATTGCCGAGGCCAGTATGTACGTTGCCAATATGCTGGCCGCTAAGTGGAGCGTCGTCACCACCACCCACCGAGTGCGCGACATGGTGGAAAAAACGGTGCAAAAAACAGGGCTCGCCAGCCGCTGCGCTTCGGTGAGAACGACGGATTTGGCGGTTCTAGATACCGAGCAGGACCGCGACGGCACGGCTGGGGCTTTGATTGAGATGGGGCGACGTGCGATCGCAGAAGACGGAGCCGAAGCCATCTGCCTGGGCTGCGCGGGCATGAGCGGCCTAGATCAGCAGCTAGAGGCCGCTCTGGGAGTTCCGGTGATCGATGCCGTTGCCGCCGCCGTCAAAATGGCGGAGTCTTTGGTGGCGCTAGGCAAAACCAACAGCAAGCAGCGCACCTACCGCCCGCCCGAACTCAAAACTATTAAAGGCTACCCGGACTATATGCAGCCGCGTTTTCTGTCTCAGTAGCCCATCCTAA
This sequence comes from Trichocoleus sp., assembly GCA_036702895.1. Classification (GTDB taxonomy): domain Bacteria; phylum Cyanobacteriota; class Cyanobacteriia; order Phormidesmidales; family Phormidesmidaceae; genus JACVSF01. The sequence continues at coordinate 1,721 of DATNQE010000096.1, forward strand.
AGCTGCTGTCGCCACGCTGCTTAGGCCTTGGATTGGGTGGAGAAGTGGAAGCCGCGCCCCCAGCCAGAGGTTTTCCCCTGCACCCCATCCTTGGCTATCGCTAGAACATCAAAGCAATAGGGGCGCTGTGTGAAGCTCTCACACAGCGCCCCTATTGCAAAGGATCAGGCAGGAAATTGCCTACTTCTTCATGTCCCTAGCCATGTTGCGGAACATGTCCATGCTGCTGTCAGACTGACGGCGGCTGTTAGAAGGCTGCTCTTTGGGAGCGCTGGCGCCGTTGGATTGATTGTTGAGCGCCACATCCAGCGTGCCATCTTCGCGCAGGCGCTGAACTTCCATCGCCGAAATTTGCTTAATGCTCTTGAGCTCCTCAGCAACGCCCTTCTTGCGAGCAAAGGTGCGCTTTACGGTCTTGCTAGAGCGCATGTATTCGATGTTGCCATAGGACTTGGCATCATCGGGCTCTAGGTAATAAGCACTTTTGTCTTGGGGAGTGGGGGGCTGAGGGGGTGCTGCCTCTTTTTTGCCACCAAACAAGCCACGAATAAATCCAGTCATGAGAACTTTCCTGCGTCGTTAGTCAGCGATCACGCCGATCTCCATGTTAACTTTTGTCCGCCAAATAATCGTTTCCTGAGACACATCCCAGCCCAAATTCATCATCAGAGGCCCCCTAATTTCTCAGAATGGTCATCTGCAGGGAAATATCGGCAGGCGAGCGAAGCCCTAAGGCAAATATGAGAAGGAACAGACCCAGCGTTAAACCAGCTAAAGAGCTGTTAACTCGCTTAAAGTTCTCTCGTTGCCCCCACATCCTCAACCACTAGGGCCCCCAGATGTAGCGACATATAGCTTTGGCCAGGTCGCTTAGGACGAGGGCCGTTGGTAATAGCCCCACCTGGGACGGCGACCTGACGCGCAATCGCCTTACGACTATTTTTGGTGGAATATCCTAATCAAATTGGCGATTGCTATATACATTGCCGCTCCTCAAAAAGCTGAAATAAACCAACACAAGCAAAAAGCCCTGGATAGGTCTCTACCCAGGGCTTTTTGAAAAAATCGCTAGACGGCTTTGACTAGAGATTGTTTTATTAGAGGTTGTCCTGATAGTCCTCCAGCAGGCGCAAGAGATCGCGCTGGGCAGAAGCCGGCAGGAATTCCGCTAGCGGCAGCTGTCGCCGTCCGCCACCAATGGCTACCGTCATGCTTTGCAGCGCCTCATTCACAGCGCTCTCAGAAATATTCTTGTTCTCAAGCAGCGGGTAGAGCCGCTCTGCCAGGGGCGTGTGCAGCTTAGCATCGCCCAGATAAAGGTGCCACTTAGCAATGTCTAGGTAGACATTTTTGCCAATCTCAGCCGCCAACGCTTCGATTTGTTCGGACGTGGTGGAATAAGCCATAGTCAAGATCCTTCTTTACTCGCAGCGTCCTCCTCGGGGGTGTAGGTGCCTGAGTAATTTGCGATCGCAAACACATACACCGCATGGGCCCCTAACCCGGCCAGCCAGGCCAGCGTAAACTTGCTCACCCAGGGCACCCACAACGGATTGATTTGATGAAAGAACCACAGCCCTGAGTTGCTAGCGGCAAACACCGCCACATGCATCGCAAAATTCATCCGGTCATCCAACCGGCGAAAAGCAGGGTCGTTACGGTCAGGCTTACGGGGCCAACGAGGGGGCATAGGGTTTTGTCAGTGATGTCTCCAACTCCATTGTAGAAGGCAGCAGGCGGAAGAAAGGGAGGAGAGAGGAGCTAGGAGGGAGGAGAAAAGACAGAGAATTGAGCGCAGAAGGCAAAGGGGAGCAACGGAGCATCTCTCCTCATCCCCCCTCTCCTCTCTTCCCTATGCCCAATACTCCCCCGACTTGCCGCCCGTTTTCTT
>DATNQE010000138.1:0-6199 GCA_036702895.1 Trichocoleus sp.
AAAAACCTTCGGCTTCAGCGTACTCCTGAATAGCGGCCCCAATATCGCCGATGCGGGCACCCGGCTTTACCTCTCGAATAGCTCGCCAGAGACATTCTTCGGTAACTTCTACGAGCTTTTTAGCAAGGGGGGAGGGTTCGCCTACAAAAAAGGTGCGGGAGGTATCGCCGTAGTAGCCATCCACAATGGGAGTGACGTCAATATTGATGATGTCGCCGTCTTTGAGCACCTGCTCTGCGCTGGGGATGCCGTGGCAGACAACTTCATTAATGCTGGTGCAGATGGATTTGGGAAAGCCGTGATAGCCCAATGGCGCGCTTTTAGCGTGGTGTGCTTGGGTCCAGCGCTCAGCTTCATCGTTGATCTCTAGGGTGCTCACCCCTGGCTTCACCATAGTTGCCAAATGGTCTAGCAATTCGGCGGCCACCTGGCAGGCTTTGCGCATCTTCTCTAGCTCACGCTCAGAGAGTAGGGTGATGACCTCTTGTTGCTGCTGCTGTTGTTCCACGTCCGGCGTCTGTTGGGTAATGGTGTGATTGTATCTCTACTGTAATCGCCTGAGCGATGGTCTGTGCATTTGCTTGGGCAGTGTGTAGATCGAAACGGGGATGGCCTAGCCAGGAGTGGTGCCATACCAATACAGATTTTTGCTCAATTCGAGCAGGTACAGCGCAGTGTAAGGGTAGGTTTTCCAGTCGGTGGATGGGTTGGGTTGTGCCTAGGCGAGGCAAACAGGTTTGGCCCCACTGCTCGGAGATGACTAGGGTAGCAATACGTTCGCATCCACTAGCGGCCTGGCGTATTGGCGCCGATGCTTTCAAAGGATTGCTCAGCTTTACCCAAAGGTTAAGGCCCATATCTGCGATCGCAAGATCTAACCCGTGGTCCCGCGAAAGCGCTACGCGGAAGTTTCGTTCGGCTAGCCTCAAAACAGAGCAGGCATGGGCGTTGAAGCTGGTTTCCAAAGACTGAAACGGGGCCAGATGTCCGACCTTCTCACCAAACAGATTCAGGGCGGCCTGCAGCCCGTCAACCCCAGCAAAGTCCCAGAGAAAATATCCTGGCGGATCGATCATTACGGCCACAGGCAGCAACCCTCGGTAACTTTTCTTAATTTTAAGAAAGTTGTCTATTTAGGGTTGTTTCCCAGGCATCTGTTTGCCCACTCGTTCTTTTTCCCTTGAAGCATCCATTATGACCAGAGCCGTCGCCGCTCAGACCCCTTCAATCGATTGTGGGCATCGCGCAGCAGGGCAGGAATATCCAGATTTTCTGGGCAACGCGGCAAGCAGTCGCCACAATCGGTGCAACGGTTAGCTTTATTGCCAGGAAACCAGTGACCTGCATTTTCAAGCATTCCATAGCGGTATTGCCCAAACTCTGTCATGTCGTACGCTACGGCTAAGTTGCGCAGTCGTAGCACTTCTGGAATGGGAATATCCTCGGGGCAGGGTAGGCACTGATAGCACTGGCTGCAGCGCTCTGGGCCTAGGGCCTGTGCCTGGTGAGTTTCTAGCCGCTCAAGTGCTTCGGCCTCGGCAGCCGTCAACTCACCTGCGGCATCGGCAACGGCCAAGGGCCAGTCCAATTCTTCTGCCCGTGCGGGGCCGACACTGAGCGTGGTGATGCGAGGGTCACTAAAAAGCCAGCGGTAGGTCAGCAGCAGCGGGTCAAAAGGCTGGCACAGATGGCGTAGCCGCTCTGGCGGTGTGTAGAGCTGGCCGCCCTTATCAGCAGGGGAAATAATGAAAACGCCCATGTCCTTTTGTCGCGCCAGCTCGACTACAGGCGCATGGCGCTGGAAAAAGTAGTAGTAGTGCAGGTTGACGAAAGCAAAGCGATCGGTGTGAATAGCTGCTTCAATCACCTCACGGGAGCCATGGGTGGAGAAGCCTAGATGGCGCACTCGACCATCCTCTAGAGCCTGCTGAACGGCTCTCATGCAGCCACCCTCTGCCGTAATCCAGCTCAAATGCTCCCAGGTATTGATGCCGTGGAGCGCTAGGCAGTCGATGTAGTCCGTTTGTAAGCGCTCAAGAGACTCGTCAATTTGGCGAGCCATAGTCTCAGCATCAGGGGTGGGGGAAATTTTAGTGGTGATAGCAAGGCGGGAGCGTACAGCCTGCATCTGGGCTAAACTCTCACCCAGTAAACGCTCGCTGCTGCCATACCCTCGGGCCGTTTCTATGTGATTAATGCCGTGCGCTAGCGCTTGCAGGAGAGTGTGCTGAAACACCTCTGGCGACTCTAGGCAGCGCATAGTGCCGAGGGTAAAACCCGACAGAGACAGGTTGGTTTTGCCAAAGCGGCGATACTGCATAGCCTTTAGGGGCTCAGAACATGACTGCTTAAAACAACAGGGTCGAGAAACCAGCGCTTAAGAAACAGCGCCTGGGAAACTTCCCAAGACAAAGGCAGGGCACCTTAGAAGCGTTGTCCCTGCCTAAAAGCTGATATGACTACTGCAGATAGTTAGGAGTCGCTGTTGCGCGACTGGTCCCGTTGGGCGAAGTCGGAGGGATTAATGTTGGAGAGGAAGTCGTGGAAAGCTTGCTTTTCGGCCTCATCGGCATCGCGATCAACGGGAATGGAGGCATCGGCAATGACTTCTTCCATTACCCAAATGGGCGCATCGACGCGCAGGGCAATTGCGATCGCATCGCTGGGACGAGCATCAATCTCCTTTTTGTTCTCCCCCTGCGCTAGGGTAAGCAGGGCATAGAAGGTGTTGTCCCGCAGGGAGTGGATAACTACCCGCTCTAGGGCCATATCCCACTCGTCGAGCAGGTTCACGAACAGATCGTGGGTCAGGGGGCGGGGAGAGGTTTGGTTCTCCAGCGCGCTGATAATGGATTTTGCCTGGTCGGGACCAATATAAATTGGGAGTGCCCGCCGCTCAGCCGCGTCCCGCAGCAACACAACCGGACTTCGAGAGACCGCATCTAGGGCAATTCCGGCGACTTTCATCTCAATCATGGGCTTGGCCTCTGGTATCCACTATGCAGGGGGGCGTCGGAGTCACGCGGTAAACTGGACAGACAATTTTGCCGGTGTAGATGGATGGGGAATGGAGGGTACCGGCCGAGAGATAGCCCAAAGCTTACGAGTGCTAACTCTCCAGATGCTAACGCTTCCAAGCCCTGGATATGGTGGTTTGTACGGCTAGTTTGGGAGTTCTGCTAATCAGTTTGTACTATTAAGCTAACGCTCCGATCGAGCAGAACGAATATCTCAAACAAAAAATTTATTGCTTCAAGTATGCCCCGAACTGGCGGCAGTTTGGCGGTACATTCCCTAAGAATTTCATTAAGCTAGCAGGTTAAACCGTGTTCACCGGACTCATCCAATCTCTAGGCAAGCTCTACCGTGTAGGCGATACCCAGCTCCGCATCGACTGCGATGGGGCTGGGCGCGATCGCATCCTGCAGGGTATGGAGCTAGGCGACAGCATTGCCGTGGATGGGGTGTGCCTGACGGTTGAGCAGCGCTTAGAGCGAGGCTTCATAGCCTCCGTCTCGCCAGAGACCTTGGCCCGCACCACTCTGGGGCAACGCGGCGAAGGCTCAATCGTCAACCTGGAGCCCTCCCTACGGGTCGGCAGCAAAATTGGTGGTCACTTCGTCACGGGCCATATTGATGGCCGGGGGGTGCTGGAGTCTTCTGAAGAGGCCGCTAACGCTTGGAAGCTGCGCTTTAAAGTTAAAGATGCCCGTGTGGCTCGCTACATCGTGCCCAAGGGCAGCATTGCTGTGAATGGAATTAGCCTTACGGTCGCAGCCTGTAGCCAGAGCGGGGACTGGTTTACGGCCGCGGTGATTCCAGTAACCTATGCCGAAACCAACCTCCAGCATCTGGTGTCAGGGTCGCACGTCAACCTTGAGGGTGACGTGCTGGGCAAGTACGTGGAAAAGTTTATCGGCAAGCAGGAACCCTCCGATAGTGATGTTCCTCTTGAGTACTCCACAGCTTCGGTGGGCGAGTCACTCTCGCTAGAGTTTCTCTCCGAACACGGGTACCTGTAGGTGTCTTGGTAGGTGCGGAAACATCGGAGCCCATAACTGCTCTTGAGCTAACTTGCCCCTTAAGGGCAGTAGAGCGTTTCTCGGGTGGCCCGTCCCGTTACAGGGTTGGTCCCTTTGGCAACCTCACAAAGGGCATTGTTGACTTTAGGGTCTAGCATTACATCGGTAAAATCAGCCCCGTCAATAGTAGCTCCCCGAAAATCAGTGTCAAAAGCGTAGGCTCCTTCCAAAATGGCGTTGGTGAGGTCAGCCTGAGTAAAGCGGGCTCCGTCTAGGGTTGCTCCGCGCAGGTCAGTTCCTTCCAGGTTAGCTCGTGAGAGCGTCGTGTCAAACAAGCGCACGCCCTGGAGGTTACTGTGGCTCAAGTTAGCTTCGGCCATGTCAGCGCGGGTGTAGTTGTTGCCCCGCAGATCCTGATTAGAAAAGTCCCTCTGACGGAGATTTTGGCGATCAAAATTTTCGGCCAGCACAGGGCTGTTGCCTAATAGCCACAGCATCAGGCTCAGCATCAGGCCCAGAAGCACTTTTTTCAGGTGAGATCGCTTTATTCCCACAACCGTACGCATGATTCCTTTATTTCTACGCTGACTCTACAGTAACGATCCTAACAGGGAGCTTTGCCTTGAAAATAGGGCTTTTGGGTAGAGGGCAGAGGGCTCAGAGTATTTAAAGTGCGGAGTGCTAAGGCTAGCGGATAGGGCAGAAGCTTTTCCCAACTTTCCAAAAGCCTAAACCCTAAACCTCTAGCCCCTTTCCCTCATACCGCCTTAAAGCCAATAAAAAGGCTCCTACCCGAAGGTAGGAGCCAAACCTCAAATCTTGAGCAGTCAGCTCAGGGATTAGTCGAGGTCGCCCATTGCAAGTACGGGCTCGGTCTCACGATCAATACCTTTCTCGAAGCCAGCTTCAGCAGCACGGGCGCGGCCAGCGTGCCACAGGTGACCGACTAGGAAGAAGAAGCCTAGGACAAAGTGAGAAGTGGACAGCCACTGACGGGGGTTCACGAAGTTAACGGAGTTAATTTCGGTGATAACGCCACCCACAGAGTTGATCGACGCGTTGGGCGCGTGGGTCATGTACTCAGCAGCGCGGCGCACCTGCCAGTCTTGGATGTCGTTGGTGATCTTGTCTAGATCAAGACCATTAGGACCACGTAGGGGCTCCAGCCAGGGGCCTTGGAAGTCCCAGAAACGCATGGTCTCACCACCGAAGATGATCTCACCGGTAGGAGAGCGCATCAGGTACTTACCTAGACCGGTGGGGCCTTGAGCAGCACCGATGTTGGCACCCAGGCGCATGTCGCGCACTAGGAAGGTCATTGCTTGAGCCTGAGAAGACTCAGCGTTGGTGGGACCGTAGAACTCACTGGGATATGCGGTGTTGTTGAACCACACATAGCAGGAAGCGATGAAGCCCATCAGGGACAGCGCACCCAGGCTGTAGGAGAGGTAAGCCTCACCAGACCAGATCAGAGCACGGCGAGCCCAACCAAACGGCTTGGTCAAGATGTGATAGATGCCACCAGCGATGCAGATCAGGCCAACCCAGATGTGACCACCGATGATGTCTTCCATGTTGTTGACACCCACAATCCAACCCTCACCACCAAAGGGAGAGCGAAGCAGGTAGCCGAAGATCACAGCGGGGTTCAAAGTGGGGTTGGTAATGACGCGCACGTCGCCACCGCCAGGAGCCCAGGTGTCATACACACCACCGAAGACGCAGGCCTTCAGCACCAGCAGCAGCGCACCGCAGCCCAGCAGGATGAGGTGGATGCCGATGATGGTGGTCATCTTGTTCTTGTCTTTCCAGTCGTAGCCAAAGAAGGAAGAGTACTCTTCCAGAGTCTCAGGTCCACGAATGGCGTGGTAGATACCGCCGAGACCCAGCACGGCGGAGGAGATCAGGTGCAGTACACCAACAACAAAGTAAGGGTAGGTGTTGATGACTTCGCCGCCGGGGCCAACGCCCCAACCCAGGGTCGCCAGGTGAGGCAGCAGAATGAAGCCCTGCTCATACAGAGGCTTGTCGGGTACAAAGTGCGCGACTTCAAACAGAGTCATCGCACCGGCCCAGAAGACGATCAGGCCAGAGTGAGCAACGTGAGCGCCCAGCAACTTACCCGACAAATTGATCAGACGCGCATTACCAGACCACCAGGCGAAACCAGTGGATTC
>DATNQE010000064.1:0-3767 GCA_036702895.1 Trichocoleus sp.
TCCTAGCAGCGGAGAGGGCAATAAATGCCAGAGCTTAAAGCGGGGCCGTCCTCAGTAGGCGGGCAACCTCAGCTAAACTCAAAAATATCCAGCGAAGCAACCTATGCCACCGACGGAATGGCCAGGGGCTGCTGGGGGCGAACCTCGCCGTTAGGGGGGTAATGATCCAGGTCAGCTTCCATCAAGTGGTGGGGCAAGCCGCACAGGTCAATTTCTTGGAGGGACTGCCAGTGCAGGCGCTGGAAGAACCGAACGTTTTGCTGCTGCACAGTGGCTAGAAAGCGATCGCACCCCCAGGTATTGGCCGTAGTCACCGCCTTTTGAATGAGCCCCTTGCCAATGCGGCCCACCCGGCGAAAGTCAGGATGCACCCCCAACCGGCCCCCGTACCAGAGGCCGGGTTTTTCTTCGTAGATGCGCACTACGCCGACCACTTGAGTTTGGGCCGCTGTTTCTACCAGGGCGATGATGGGATATGCGATCGCATCGAGATCATCTCGATCGTGATGCTGGAACAGCCCCTGCTCTTCGCAGAAAATCTGCTGCCGCAGGTCAAAATAGGCAGCGACGTCGGGCTCGCTCTGAGCCAGCTTAAACCGATAGGTGCGATCGTTCATGGCAAAGAACCTCCTACGCTCCAAAAACGGATGTTCTAGAAAGCAACTGGGGGGGATTAGGGGCAGTGGGCGTTGCCCACCCTACTTTTCGAAAACCTTGAGGGCAGAGCAGGCGCCGCACTTAGCGCAGCCTGCGCGGATGTTGTCAGAAGACATGCCTGCCTGTTTCAGCAGAGCGCCTACCCGCTGGTACAGCGAAAACATAAACTCGCTGGAGGGGGGCTGTTGGCCCGCCAGCGGCGTGCCAACGATCGGCACAAAGGGCACCACAAAGGGATAGACCCCGATCTTGATCAGCCGCTCGCTGGTCTCCACCAAAGTTTCCAGGCTGTCGCCCAAACCCGCTAGCAGATAGGTGCTTACCTGGCCCCAGCCAAAAACTTTAACCGCTGCTTCAAATGCCTGAAAATAATATTCGACAGAAACCTTGGCTTTGCCCGGCATGATGCGATCTCGCACCGCTGGCTCCACCGCTTCTAAGTGCATTCCCAAACTGTCCACCCCGGCCGCTCGCAGCCGCTCAAACCAGACAAAGTTGTCAGGCGGCTCGCACTGCGCCTGAATCGGCAGGTCCACCCTGGCCCTAACAGCCTGGGCACAGTCGGTTAGGTAAGCAGCCCCCCGGTCAGTCACGTTGGGCGTGCCGGTGGTCATGATCAGGTTTTCGACGCCGTCAAGCCGCACGGCAGCTTCGGCCACCTCCGCCAACTGCTCTGGGGTCTTCTGGGCGATAGTACGACCCGCTGCCAAAGACTGCTCAATAGCGCAAAACTGGCAGGCGGTGCGGCGATTGTCGTAGCGAATACAGGTCTGTAAAACGGTTGTGGCCAGCACGTTGTGGCTGTGCAGCAGGGCGATTTTCCAGTAAGGGACACCGTCTGCTGTTTCCAGACCGTAAAACTTAGGCTGCTGGGGAAAGGTAATGGGGCCGACCACCGTGCCGTCGCGGGTGAGAATAGGCGGCTCCCCAGTTTCCTGAATCTGCACGGTGTAGGGAGAGTCGGCTGCCGTATCGGTAAATACAGGCACCATAACAGTGGTTTCGCCCACCCGAATGGCCTTGTGGTCCGAGGGGCCTGCGCCGCCTCTGCGCCCAGATGCGCCCTGGTCACGGTCGAGTAGCTTAAGACCTTTTGATTGAAGCTCGGTAATAACCTCTTGGGCATTCATGGGCAGCGTTTAGTGAAGGGAGGAGATAGAACTTAGGCAAGAGGAGTTAGGGGGTTAGCAAGGCGAGTGGGCAGGGAAAACACCAGATGAGGGGACAGAGAAATCAGGAGAGGGGAAAGTCATTGGACCTAACACTGCTCCCCTGCTCCCTTGCTCCTGCTGCCTCTACGGCATAGAAGACAAAACCCCTTCAGGGCCGGGCTCGTCCACCAGCAGAGGCATCGGATTCACGGGGGCCACCGCTGGGGCAGAAAAACTGCTGTATGGAGCGCTGTTGAGCTGAAGCTGGAGCAGGTCGGGGCGGGAGTAGTGGCCGACGGAATCCATCATGCGCTTGCGCTTAGTGATCAGGCTGAAGTCAAGATCTGCGATCGCAATCCCTTCGCCTTCTCGAATTGGCTCACAGAGATGGACGCCTTCAGGACTGATGATGGCGGTGTAGCAGCCGCCGGAAAGAACGCTTTGGAGCCGGTCGTCGGGCGTAACCTGCGCCTTCTGTTCCGGGGTGAGCCAGCCGGTGGCGTTGACCACAAAGCAGCCCGATTCCAAGGCGTGGTGGCGCAGGGTGACTTCAGTTTGCTCCGAAAAAATGGGGCCGACCATGGAGCCCGGGAACTGGGCGCAGTGGATTTGCTCGTGCTGGGCCATCAGGCTGTAGCGAGCTAGAGGGTTGTAGTGCTCCCAGCAGGCCAGGGCGCCCAGACGCCCGACAGCCGTGTGGCTTACCCTCAATCCGGCCCCATCGCCCTGCCCCCACACCATGCGCTCGTGGTAGGTCGGCGTAATCTTGCGCCGCTTCAGCAGCAGCGTGCCGTCGGCATCGAAAACAAGCTGAGCATTGTAGATGGAGCCGTTGTCGCGCTCGTTGACGCCCAGGACAACGACTACGCCGTGACTTCGAGCTGCAGCGCTGACGGTCTCTGTCACGGGCCCTGGCACTTCTACACCCTCTTCGTACAGCTTCATGTGCTCCTTGCTCATGAGCACTGGAGGCAGCACGAAGGAAAAGTAGGGGTAGTAGGGGACAAAGGTTTCGGGAAAGACAACCAGTTGAGCCCCTTGGGCGGCGGCAGCTGCGATCGCATTGAGCACTTTTTCAACTGTTCCCTCGCGGCTGTGCAGCACAGGCGCTATTTGCACTGCGGCCGCTCGAACAATACGGGAATCATCCACGGCTAATGAACCAAAATTCAACAGTAACCAAACCCGTATCAAGACATCTTCCTGATAGCGCTTCGTCAACGCCTTGAAGAAGAATTCACGGCACTATCATGACAAGGCTGCTTTGAAGTTTATAGCAAGAACTGATAGCATCACCAGGCTTTCTCAAGCCTAAAGAGCCTGCAAAACCAGCCTTCCTTAATTCAACTAGCTTGCTCAAAAGCTTCAAACATCTTTAAGCAAAAATATTTAGAAAATCCAAATTTTTCAGCGACAGAAATGAGTGAGAAAGGAGCTGCCAAGAAACTTCTTGGGAACACACAAACCGCTCAGGAAACTTATCCTTTCTCACCCACAAACCATTGCAGAAACTACAGCGTCCAGGTATCTAGGATAAAGGCACCTTCTTTACGGTGCATCAGCACCAAATCCAAAACATCTAGAGGATTGATGGGCCGAATTCCCGGAATTAGGGAAGGCTCACCATGACCGTAGAGGGCCTGTAGAGCAAAGCGGCAGGCATAAACTTTGCCACCTTCCTCAATGATTTTGGCAATTTGGTTGTTCATATTCTGATGGCCCGGGAAAGCTTCATCGCCAATCTTAGGAAAGCCGCGCTGAACCCCCAAAGTAACCCCAGGACCGTAGAGCAGCACAGAGGTTTCAAAGCCTTTGCGGATTAACCGAGTGGCCTGCAGCAGGTTAACTAAGCCAATCGAGCCCTCAAAAGCCACAGTGTGAAAAGTGACAAGCGCTTTTTCCCCAGGATCTGCTTTAACGTCAGGAAAAACTTTCTCTTCGTAGTCAACAAAAAAATCG
>DATNQE010000158.1:0-3808 GCA_036702895.1 Trichocoleus sp.
GTGCCATAATCAGGCAGCGATATGTTGCAGGCCGCTTAATCAGCCGCTGCCCAGGTCGAGCAAAAGAAAGTTTCAAGACCGGGTGAAGCCGGATCACAAAGCCAAGGTGTTGATGAGCCTTCCCGTTGTCGCACTTCTACAGGGTATTTTGGCAGCCTCTAGCCTACTGGTCGGAGCCATTCTAGGCATTGGCTGGCAGCCAGCGAGGGTCTTTACAGCAGCAATTATGGCGTTTGGCAGCGGCACCCTGCTCTCTGCGATCGCATTTGATATCACCCTACCCGTGTACAACGGCCACGGCTTTTGGCCCCTGGTGGTAGGCTTTGTCATTGGCGGCACGCTGTTTACCGTCATTGTGGGCTACGTGGACGACCAGGGCGGCTTTATCCGCCACCCGTCGTCGTCACGCCGCTTTTTGTACCACCACCGGCAGGAAGAAGCCTCAGAAGTCCTCGATCGCATCGGCCACATTGAGATGCTCCATAGCTTGTCGCCCTCGGAGATGCAGGCGATCATCCCGCTGCTCAAGCCGCTCAAGGTCGATCCGGGCATCGTGCTCTGCCATGAGGGCGACCCCGGCGATGCGCTGTTTTTGATTGTGGAGGGGCAAGCTGAGATTCTCAAAGGCCCCAAGAAAATGGCGGTACTGGGGCCAGGGGAAATGTTTGGCGAGATGGCGCTGCTAACCGGCGAAGAACGCTCGGCCACGGTGGTGGCCTGCTCACCGATGGAGCTCTACGAGCTAGACAAGGTCGATTTTGACGCTATGCTGACCCACTCGCCTCAGCTTGCCAGCGGCCTCAGCCGGATTCTGGCGCGGCGGCTGCGCGAGACCACCCAGAGCACCATCAGGCGGGTTGAGTCGGATGAGCAGTGGCGACAGCGGGTGCTCGACAGCGTAGAGGTGGACATTCCCCTGTCTCAGGAGAGCCTGCAGCAGTTAGCCAAGAGTTCGGCCCCGGTGGCCATCCTGGTGGGCACGTTGATGGACAACATTCCTGAGGCCCTGGTAATCGGCTTTAATGCTGGCGTCGGCAACGTCAGCATGTCCTTCCTGATGGCTGTGTTTATCTCCAACATTCCTGAAGCCCTCTCTAGCTCCATCGGCATGAAGCAGGCGGGCAACTCCTCCCGACAAATCTTGGCGCTCTGGGGCGGCGCGGTGCTGCTCAGCGGCCTGATCGCCATGAGCGGCAGCCTGTTGATGAACGTGACGAGCCCCTGGATGGTTGCGATCGCACAGGCTACTGCAGGCGGTGCCATCCTGGCGATGCTGGCCAGCACCATGATGCCCGAAGCCTACGAGATGGGCGGCGGCTCGATTACGTTTTCGACCATTGCCGGATTTTTGGTGGGCTTTTGGGTGACGTCGTCGCTGTCTTTTTAGGGGTTTAGGGTTTGGGGTATAGGGAGGCCTTGCTTATGCCCATGGCCAGAGCCTATGAAATTAGGCCAAATTCCTTAAGGGCGGGCACGAAGTTACGGTTTTCGTGGTTAGAGCGGCTGAGTTTAATCAGGGCAAACCGCTGCGGCGGCGTGAGCGCCTGCCACTGCTCTAGCGTTACGGGTTGACCTACGGCTGTAGCCTGCTGGCTTACAGACTCTGGGACTGCCTCAGCACCAAGCCAGTCTGGATCTGAATCGATGGGCAGCTCTTTGGCAGGTTCTCCAGTGTGCTGCACCACCAGGTTCTGCAAATAATCCCGGTACGCCTGGGCTTCCTCAGGACTGGTGCAGGGCAGCTGGGTCAGGCGCTGCCGCTCCTCCTGGCTAAACTGGTGCCAGTGGGGCAGCTTGAGCTTTACGCCGCAGGTATCGAGCTTCATCCGCACCTGCATGGGAATGCAGCGCAGCGACTCGACAAAGTCGGCCTCAAAATCAAAGAACCCGTCGGGTGTCATGGAGTAACCTACGTCTGAACGGGTGCCCAGGCAAACCTGGGCACCTATGATAAGCGGCTTCGCTGCTGGATGGGGAGGCGGAGCCTTCGGGGGATCTTTCCCAAGCGCGAATCTGGGAGACTAACGCACGAATTGGGGCATCACCTCGGCGGCGGTAAAGACGCCGTGGAGCCCGCGCTGGTGTAGCTGCACCCCGGCTTTGAGGTAGCCAAAAGCGGGTCCGCAGACGTTGGCCGCCATGCTGGTTTCGTCGCCCAGGGTAAAGGTATGAGTCGAGATTTTGCCCTCAAAGGTGCGACCCGTCACCTGCACGTTGGTGCTCAGAGGCTTTTTGGGGTTGCGGGTATCGACGATGCCGCCCACGGTAACTTGGTCGCGAGAGCAAATCCCAGCCAGTTCTAGCATCAGGTCGTCGGCGTGCTCCATGTTTTCCAGGTGCAGCAGGCCGTTAGTTTTATCCAGCAGCGCCTCTACCTCGGCATCCGTCATTTTCTGGGCAGTGTCTACGCTGTAGCCGGGCATGTGGGCAATGTCTTCGCGGATGGTGGCCCGGTACGCTTCCCAGTTGGCGATGCCGACGCCAAAGGTAACCTTGACGCTGTGGATCTCGGCGTAGCTCTGAGCTGCCAGCGCTGCCGCAGCCGTCAATAGGCCAGGAGTGGCGCCGCAGCCCGTCATGTAGGTAATGCCCGCCCGCTGAAGATCTTCCCGCAGCGCCAGCATTTGCTCCATGGCGCTGGTGCGCTTGAGGGCATCTACCAGCACGCCCTGCCAGCCAGAGCGAATGAACTGCTCAACCACAAAGGCCATGAAGGTATTGGGCAGGTTGGGTAGCGCCAGGAAATAGCCCTGTACTCCGGGTGCGGCCTCGATCAGCTCGGCAATGCTCTGCTGGCTCAAGGTGCCGTTCGGCTCAACGTAACCGACAGACCCCTGGGTTTGATAAGCCTTGACGCAGGCACTGCGATCGATGCCGTCTGGAGCGTAGACATAACCCTGCTTATCAGCCACCGCCACCAGCGCCATCTCACGCTTTGGTGCTAGCACCCGAGCCGCCGCCTGGCCCAAACCACCAAATCCTAAAACCCCAACGCGAATGGGAGTGCCCTCTAAATGCATGGCGCTTCGCCTCAAACTGAACAAAGTCATATTATCCAGCTTTCGTTGCCCAGTAGCGCGGTTCTTTGGTTGGGGAGGAAGGGATAAAGGCAGGAGGCAGAGGGCAGAGGGCAGAAAGTGGAGAAAACGTAGGGTGGGCACTGCCCACCTATTCAAGGAATGGAAAGGTAATTGGTAATTAGAGGCAAAGGGCAAAAGGTAGGGAAGCGGGGGAGTAAAAGCGAGGTATGACCTATTTCCCCATGACCCGAGCAGCGCTAACCGGACATTCAGAAACATCCCCCCCCTGCCTCTTGCCTCCTGCCTCCTACCTTCTGCCTTCCCCTCCCGCCCCAGGAACTGTCACAAATCCACGGCCATCAGGTGGAAGGGGGTTTAGCATGGGATTTCTAGCCAGACAGGTTGGTTCAACCCCGCGACACACATGGGTCAAACAACTGACCAGCGATCTGGAAAGATTCCCCACACCCCTTTGCAAGGGTTCTGAAAGTATGCGATCGCACAAGATTCCCCTCGTTCTAGCAGCGCTTTTGGCGCTGGGGCTAGCTGCCTGTAGCCGTCCCGAACCCGATGCCGATTTGTCGAATGACCCAGCCCCCACGCCTGCGGCGGTGGACCCTGCCAACTCTGAAGATGCTGGCCAAACAGCAGAGCTAACTCGCCCAAGTCAGCTAGATATGACCGTGGTGCCAGGGGAGCGGGTCGGCCCCATTACCTCCACTACCAGCCGCGAAGAGCTGGCCGAGATTTTTGGTGAAGAGGCCCTAACCGATGAAGCAGTAGCGATG
>DATNQE010000161.1:0-6888 GCA_036702895.1 Trichocoleus sp.
GAGAGAGTCTTAAATGTGAGTAAGGCCCAGCCTTCGTTCGCCAATTTCGCCGGTTGCAGCGAGAGAACCGAACCCAGTGGGCTAGACTCCTTTGGTAGGCTGTATCTAAAGCGAAATCCTTAAGCCTTGGGGATTTTTCAAAATATCTACGCAGTGTAGTGCTCACCCTGGCTGCTTTTACCGGCTGGGCATCTTGTAGGGCAACCGCTACCAAGCAGTTCCTACGTTAGCTGTGTATGAATAGCGATATATCCAAATTCAGTTAGGGTTTCAACGTATTTTTTAGAGTATGTGCAGCAGGAGGAAACGGAATGGCCGCCACTGACTTCAAGGACTACTATGCGCTGCTAGGGGTCAGTCGGTCTGCCAGTGCTGATGACATCAAGCGTTCCTTTCGGAAGCTGGCCCGTCAGTACCACCCCGACGTTAACCCCGGGGACAAGGCGGCTGAGGCTCGGTTTAAGGAGATCAGCGAAGCGTACGAAGTTCTTTCTGATCCCGATAAGCGCCAGAAGTACGATCAGTTCGGACGTTACTGGCAGCAGGCTGGGCGCGCTGGGGGTGCCTACACTGGCGGTGCGCCGGGCGACTTTGGTGGATTTGACTTCAGCAATTACGGCAGCTTCGATGAATTTATCAATGAGCTGCTAGGACGCTTTAACACGGGCTATGCCGGCACCGGCCCGGGCTCCGCCAACCGCACCTATTCCTACCGCACGGCCCCCGGTTCATCGGGCTTTGGCACGGGCTTTGGCACAGAGGGGGCGGCAGGCTCTTTTGATCAAGAAGCTAGCCTCAGCCTCAGCCTTAGTGAAGCGTTTCACGGTGCCCGTAAGCGGCTGCGAATTGGTTCAGAAGAGGTGGAAGTGAGAATTCCGCCGGGCGCTAAGCAAGGCAGCAAAGTGCGGCTGCGAGGCAAAGGGCAAATGAACCCGTATACGCAGCAGCGAGGAGACATTTATCTGGTGGTTGAGCTGCAGCCGCACCCCTTCTTTAAGTTTGAGGGAGACACTCTCACCTGTGAGGTGCCCATTGCCCCAGACGAGGCAGTGTTGGGCGGCAAGCTAGAGGTGCCCACGCCCGACGGCAGCGTGACGATGAACCTGCCCGCTGGCGTTAAGTCGGGCCAGTCTTTGCGGCTGCGAGGCAAGGGCTGGCCTAGCCCCAAGGGCGAGCGTGGAGACCAGCTAGTGCGAGTGGTCATTACACCGCCTAAAAATCTCAGTGCCCAGGAGCGGCAGCTCTATGAGCAAATCCAGTCGCAGCGCGGCGAAAATCCCCGCAGCGGCCTCAGCAATGTTCGCCTGTAGGAGATATGGCTGTCGCCACACTGCCTAGGACATTTAATTTTTAGGGGTGTGGGGCGTTGCCCCCAGCCAAAGGTTTCGCCCCCTGCACCCTGTCCTAATTCCAGCAGCTATCGCTATTGCGCTGAAAGGATAGGCTGCTAAACGCCAGAAAGCCCCCCGAAACATAGGTTTCAGGGGGCTACTTTTTTAGGGATCTACGCACCTTAGGAGAGCCCTGTTGAAACGCTGGACCCAAAGCCTCAACCGGCTACTTTCAGGGCCAGGAAGTACTTAGGGCAGCGCTCCCAGGCTTACCGGCCTTGGGGAGCAGGTTCAAACTTGTGGGCGTAATCCTGCAGCAGGGTGCTGACCTGGCCGAGAACATCGTCGCCAGTAGGCTTCTTCTTGAGGCTCTGGCGCTCGGGGTAGAAGTCGGGCCGATTAAGGTTGCAGGCAATGGCTTCCTTGACTTGCTCAGCAATTAGCTCAGACAGCTCACCTTTGGCCTTTTCGCGCTGGTAGTTGGCCCCTTCCTCAGTGGTAGCGTAGAGGGGCGGTAGACGGTTGAGGGCAAAAGCGGCGACATCTCCTAGATCGAGGGTGGCATCTGTGCTCGACTCAATTTCGGCAACGCGGGCAATGGCTTCGGTGAGCACCAACTCTTCCATCACGTTGATGAACTGCTTGCGCGGTACAGCGACAACTTCACCCGTCAGCAGCGCGCCCATCAGGCGATCGAGGGCCATGTACTCTTCGATGGACAGCTCGGAGGCAGTATCGCAAATGCGACCAACTTCAGCCTCCATGGCCGGGGTCAGGTAGCCATCCTGGAGGGCCTGTTCAACAATTTTTTCAATGGTCATTGGGCTAATCGCTCCATGTAGGTGCTATGGATTAACAGCCGTTTGGTGGGGGCTGTAGTTTTTTTAAGTGTCGTTTCCACTGGGACTAGTGTGCCCGGGGCCTTTGCAAAGCTCACAAGCTTTATGATGACTTTGCAGAATCAGTAGAAAACAGCTAATTTCTTGAAATTGGGGGCATTTAGGGCAACTGTTGACATGTTTATGACGACAGTTATGCTCACAGGTATCGCCCCACAGCACCGAAAGCGCATCCAGCTTGTGGGCTTCGCGTAGATATGGTCTACGCTACTGGGCTCACAACGTATTCGTTGTTCAGTGCTGCTACTCAATACTGCCGTTGCGCCAGGGAGCCGGATCGACTGCTATACCGTTGACATAGAGCCCCCAGTGGAGGTTTGGGCCGGTGGCAAAGCCGGTGTCGCCCATAGCCCCAATCTGCTGTCCTGGCTGCACAAAATCACCTTCGCTCACATCGATGCGGGACAGGTGAATCATAACGCTG
This sequence comes from Trichocoleus sp., assembly GCA_036702895.1. GTDB lineage: Bacteria > Cyanobacteriota > Cyanobacteriia > Phormidesmidales > Phormidesmidaceae > JACVSF01. Next base: position 2,655 of record DATNQE010000161.1, read on the forward strand.
GCAACCCCCTGACCGTGATCAATACCGACCGTGTTGCCGTTGAGCACAAAACCGTCTTGTACTCGGCCAACCAGAACAACACGGCCAGCGGCTGGAGCCAAAATGGGTGAGCCTGTACCGTCGGCGTAGTCGACACCTCGGTGGTAGTAGTTTTCAGCGAATTCGCCATTGTAGTAACGACGAATGCCAAATTCGGAGCTGACTCGGCCCCGGTTAGGGCGGCTCATCGGACCGCTCCAGTATTTAGTGGGGGTGCGCAGGGCTTTGAGCGCATCCATACGGCTAACTTCATAGTCGGTGGCCTCTAAACCAGCTCGGCCGGGGGAGAGGGTAATGCGCTGCACCGGAAAACTGCGATTACGCAGCTCGACCGCCAGGTTGCGGGTTTCTTCCTCCCCGGTGACCTGCACAACGACGCGGCCCGGTGCATCCAACGGACTGGTGGGAATGAGTGCCCGAAAGCGATTGCCAGGTAGAGCATAGGTGGGGTAAGTTTGACCGCGCACGGTGACCTGGGGTGAAGTGCCAGGCCGGGCAGGAGTCACCAGAACCGAGACGGTATCGCCCAGTTGGGGAGTGGTGGGGGTGATCTGCACTTCGTAGGCGTGGGCCGGAGAGCGCAGGGCGGTAACGAGGGCAAAAAGCGCGATCGCACCGAGTCCTAACCCCAAGTTGCGCCAGAGCCGGGAGGCACCCCAAACCGGTTGCGGGGCTGCCTGAAGGCGACGGGTGAGTCTAATCCAAAGGCTAGAAGGACCGTTCATAGCTGTGCAGTTGAGTGTGGAGCGGTTGAAAACGTGGCGATTGAACGGGGGGTCAGGAACGTTGCCTTTGAAGTTAGCACTCCTGCTCGGGGTGCGTGTATTAATAAATTTTGCGGTCGGTCTCTAGGACCTGCTGAGTTGGTTTGGCCTACACGGTTTTGAGGTATGCGATCGCATGAAACCAAATCTGCATGGTGGCTCCATCTGCGGTGGAGATGGCGATGCAGTTAGAATCCTGCCAGCGCAGCTTACCTTGAATGACATCGCCAGTGGTCAGCTTTACCTCGATGGATTGCTTGTTGCGCAGCAGGTTTTGAATCTGCCGAGTGCTCGGTAAGCCGGTATCAATTTCTGTGGTCATTGCTTGGCTGTTTTCCTGGTGGAATTTGTGGAGTTAGGGACCTCAACTCTAGCCACACTGCTAGATTTGTGCCACCCGTTTCAGGCATAACTTACCCCAAAGCTGGCCCCGAGTAACGGCTTGACAAGAGCTTTGAAAGGCGCTCAGCGCTTGTGGCTCAGGGCCTATAGATGGGTTCATTGGGCTACATCATGCCGCTAGAATGGGGAATCTGGCGAAGTGAAGAGGGCAGTCCATGAGGTTTACCAAGTATCACGGTCTGGGCAACGACTTTATTTTGGTCGACAACCGCCACCAAAGCGAGCCTACGCTGACGGCAGAGGAGTCGGTGCAGTGGTGCGATCGCCACTTTGGGATTGGTGCTGACGGCGTGATATTTGCCCTGCCGGGTCAAGGCGGAACTGACTACACCATGCGGATCTTCAACTCCGATGGCTCTGAGCCCGAAATGTGCGGCAACGGCATTCGCTGTCTGGCGAAGTTTTTAGGAGAGCTAGAAACTGCCGATGGGAGTGCTCCTGAACTGCCCCATGCTTATCAGATTCACACCCTGGCAGGCACCATTACGCCCAAGCTCCAGCCTGACGGCCAAGTGACAGTGGACATGGGCCAGCCCTTTCTACTGGCGGGGGAAATTCCGACGACGCTAAGCGCGGCTGACGACAAAGTGGTGAACCAGCCCTTAGTGGTTGCTGGGCAGAGCTGGGAAGTGACTTGCGTGAGCATGGGCAATCCCCATTGCATTACTTTTGTGGAGGATGTAGAGGCCATTGCCCTGACGGAGCTGGGGCCGCAGTTTGAGCACCACAGTGCCTTTCCCAAGCGGATTAACACTGAGTTTATTCAGGTGGTGCGGCCCGACTACCTGAAGATGCGGGTGTGGGAGCGGGGCGCGGGAATTACCCTGGCCTGCGGTACGGGAGCCTGCGCTTCGCTGGTGGCAGGAGTGCTGACGGGGCGGTGCGATCGCAAAGCCACTGTGGAACTACCTGGCGGCCCTCTGTTAATTGAGTGGTCGGAGACCGACAACCGAGTGTATATGACAGGCCCAGCAGAGAAAGTGTTTGCGGGGGAGCGGGAGTAAGGGCGAAGGCAGAGGGCAGGAGGCAGAAGGTAAAGCTAGATCCTCTCTCCTCCCTCCCCTAGCTCCAATCCTCTCGTCCGCGCCCTAGCCCCTTATAGACTTCGCCCTGCTGGTGAATGGCGCGAGTTTTCTCGTAGAGGGCCTCTTCGGTAAGACCCCAGTTTTGCAGCGCTTTCTCCAGGTCCTTTTGAATGTCGTAGGCTCCGGGAAAGCCCTTGTAGCGGACAATCATGCGACCTAGCTCCACCAGGTTGTAGTCGGAGGGTTCGCCATTGAGCAACTGACTAACGGTTTGCCGGTCAGTGCGGTACTGGGGGTGCTGCTGTTCTTTGCTGTCGCTCATGACAATCGATTGGAGTTGATTCATGGGTGAGGGCTGGCTCCTTAGTGTACGGCATTGACCAGGAGCTGCCTAAATCGAACTACAAGCATTTGACCCTCCTGAGCGCAGTTAAACATGGCATTTCTTAAGCACCCCAAGCAGTTGAAAAAAGCAGCGGCGCTGATTCCGGCAATTGTCGCGGTGCTGGCCTCAGCGGCGGAGGCGGCTATCTGTGCAGCCGATGTGGGACCGGCGCTCGATGCGATCGCAGCTCAACCCCTACTGCGCACCGCTCGGGTGGGGGTGTTGGTAGAAACCCAGGGGGCAACTCCTGTGGAGCGGCAGGTGGTGTACCAACGGGATGCCGACCGATTTTTTATCCCGGCTTCTAATGCAAAGCTGCTAACTACGGCGGCGGCGCTAGATTTTTTGGGGCCGGACTACCGCATTCGAACCTCGGTATTGGCCTCGGCAGCGGGGGGAGATAGTGAGACAGCCAGCGGACTGACTTCGCTGCGAGTAGTAGGCCGGGGAGATCCGTCCTTTAGCCAGCAGGATTTGGCGTCGTTGGCGCAGCAGATCACAGCGGCTGGAGTGCGACAGGTCAGCCAGCTTGTGGCCGACGACAGCTATTTTGCCGGATCTGCGGTTAACCCCAACTGGGAGTGGGAGGATGTGCAGGCGGGCTATGGGGCCCCTGTGAACAGCCTGATTCTGGAGGGCAATGCGCTGAACTTGAGCTTGGTCCCTCAGGCCGTGGGCCAACCGCTGCGAGTGATTTGGGAGGACGGAGCGCCCGCTGACTCGTGGCAGGTGATTAATCAGTCACAAACCGTGGCTCCGGGGACACCCGAATCGGTAGCTGTAGGGCGCGATCTGGCCCAGCCAGTGCTGTATGTTCAGGGGCAGCTGGTAGCAGGCTCGGATGCAGAGGAGGTTGCGATCGCAATTCCTACCCCGGCTCAAAATTTTGTGGCGCAGCTGCAGCGGGCACTGGTAGCCCGAGGCGTACTGGTAGGGCGTACTGCGGTGGTGCAAGACGCGGCGGCAGGGGGTTTTGCGGACATGACTGAGCTGGCCTTTCACCAGTCGCCGCCGCTGTCGGAACTGCTGATTCCGACCAACCGCAACAGCAACAATTTGTACGCCGAAGCGCTGCTAAAGACTGTGGGCGTCCGCTATTTTTCACAGGCCACCGAAACGCCCAATGAAGCCAGCCAAAATGCCACGGCGGCTGGAGTGATCGCTGCAACCGCTGTCCTTACCCGAATAGGGCTTGCTCCTAGCAGCTTTGTCTTAGCGGATGGCTCAGGGCTGTCTCGGCACAACCTAGTAACGCCTTCTGCCCTAGTGGAAGTGCTGCAGCGTATGGCGACTCACCCGCGGGCTGCAGTTTACCGCAGCTCCCTGTCGGTCGCTGGAGTCAGCGGCACCTTACGCAACCGCCTGCGAGGCACTTCTTTAGAGGGCAATTTCTACGGCAAGAGCGGTGCTGTGAGCGGCAATGTCAGCCTTTCCGGCTACTTAAATGCTCCCAACTACCAGCCTTTGGTCGTGAGCATTCTCATTAACAACTCCAATCAGCGGGCAGGGCAACTGCGTCAGGTAATTGACGATATGCTGCTAACGCTAGCTCAGGTGGAGGACTGCTCTGACCGCTAATGGGAGGCGCTTTTCTGAGTGGAATTAGGGCTGCTGAAGAA
>DATNQE010000171.1:0-2341 GCA_036702895.1 Trichocoleus sp.
GTTGGCCTGGAGCTCAACCGTCACAAACGATCCCTGAAGCTGGCATTCTGCTGCTTGAACCTCTACCCAGGAGTGGGAGCGGCCCGAGCGGGAGCGATGAAACGCAGTTAAATCATGGTGTCCTACGAGAGGAGCTAGCGCTCGCTGCATTTCGTGAATGTCGATCGGCTCGTAGTAGTAGTGCCAGACAAAGGGCCGCAGAAACAGGTTAGGGCACGGGTCGGTGTAAAGGGTGTAGCGGTAGCGCCGCCATCGAGCCGAAAACTGGGCGTGCCAGTTGTCTGGCACGGTCGCAGCGGCCCGAATCAAAATGTCGTCCGGGAGGCGGCTGTTGAGAATATCAGCCCAGCGATGAGCAGGAATCAGCGCTGGAGCAGTAAAGTGAGCAACCTGCGCTGCTGCATGAACCCCGGCATCAGTACGCCCGGCTCCGTGGATCGAGACGGAATGCCCCAGGACTGTCTCGATCGCCGCTTCAATTTCACCCTGCACCGTGCGATCGCGCGCCTGCCGTTGCCAACCATGAAAGCGGGTGCCCACGTATTGCACGACCAAAGCGACCCGCTGATTCTCTTGAGAATCGGCGGGGCCTAGGGCAGCTACAGAGGTTGGCAGCGGTAATGAGGACATTAACTATGGGGGACTGCTTAAGCAGAGCGCTAGGTTAGTTCAATAATGGCCATCTCTGAGTTGTCGCCGCGGCGTCTAATGGTTCGAAGAACCCGGGTGTATCCCCCATTCCTAGAACCGTAGCGCTCCTGGGCTTGGTCAAACAGAGCATGTACCAGCTGCTTGTCATAGAGGTATCCCATAGCGCGCCGACGAGAGGCTAGGGAACCTTCCTTAGCGAGCGTAATCATGCGATCAGCTTCTTCCCGTACGGCCTTGGCACGAGCCTTGGTGGTTGTGATTCGTCCGTGACGAATCAGCTCGGTGGTCAGGGATCTTAGTAAAGCCTTACGCTGGTCGGCTGGCTTTCCAAGTTGATGTACACGGCAACGGTGGCGCATGGCACTTAACCAGAGATAACGACAACTACACAGAGACTAGACAGAAAAAAACCGAAGCTTTTTCAGCTTCGGAACGCATCTCCTTGGTAGCCCAAGGAGGTGTTGCGCTTAGGAAGGTTTGGCAGATTTCTCAACTGCCAAAGTAATACCCAGGCGGTCCTGGAGGGCTTCGATCACCTCTTCGGCTGACTTCTGGCCAAAATTCTTTATTTCAAGCAGATCCTCCTGGGTGTAGTCCAGTAGGTCAGCTACGGAATTGATTTGGGCCCGCTTCAAGCAGTTATACGCCCGCACCGACAAATGCAGTTCCTCAATGGGAATCTGATTGCTCGGATCCTCTTCCTTAACGTCCTCGTCGGGCTTGGGATCGAGGGTGACATCCTTAAGAGGGCTAAATAGATCGACTAGGATAGCGGCTGCCTGACTCATGGCCTGCTGGGGGGAGAGGCTGCCGTTGGTCCAGATGTCCATTGCCAGGCGGTCTTTTTGCAAAGAGCCGGCCACGATGACATCTTCAACGGTGTAGTTAACCTTACGCACCGGCATGAAGACTGAGTCAATCTGCATGAAATCGAGGGCAGTAGCGTCGTCCTTGCTTCGCTCTACGGCCCGATACCCCTGGCCGCGCTCAACCCGAAACTCCATTTCCAGGGTATGCCCATCGGCTACGTTTGCGACATATTGGTCGGGGTTGACGACCTCTACCTCAGAAGGCAGCTCAAAATGAGCAGCCGTAACCTTTGCGGGTCCCTGCACCAGCAGCCTGCCAATTTGGGGCTGACTGGAGTAGCTCCGCAAAACGATTTCCTTCATATTCAACAGGATGTCGAGAACGTCCTCTCGAACCCCCGGAATCGTTGAGAACTCATGGGTTGCGCCTGCAATACGAACTGCTGTGATGGCTACTCCCTCAAGGTTAGACAGCAGCACCCGTCTGAGCGCGTTACCGACTGTAATGCCCTGGCTCCGCTCCAGAGGTTCTATGATGAAGCGACCATACTGTGCCTGGTCGTCCTCGATGACTGACTCGACGCATTCTACATGGAACTGTGCCACGACCTAATCTCCCTTCTCGCAGTGCAACTTCGAGGAATCAAACTCCGCTCTAGACTCTCCGACGCTTGGGTGGGCGGCAGCCGTTGTGGGGAATCGGGGTGACATCACGAATCAGGGTGATTTCTAGCCCAGCTCCCTGAAGAGCTCGAATGGCTGTTTCGCGCCCTGCCCCAGGGCCGCTGACCATAACCTCGATCTGACGCATACCTTGGTCCATTGCGCGACGAGCGGCCCCATCTGCTGCTGTTTGGGCAGCAAACGGAGTTCCTTTTTTT
>DATNQE010000177.1:0-12038 GCA_036702895.1 Trichocoleus sp.
AGTAGCCAGCCCCGATCGTCGCGACCAAAACGCCTGCTATGGACGGTCCTACCAAACGGGCGCTGTTAAACAGTGAGGAATTGAGCGCGATCGCATTAGCCAGCGCCCCTCGATCCTCAATCATTTCTGGGACAAAAGCCTGCCGGGTAGGCGCATCAAAGGCGTTGATGCAGCCCTGAAACAGTGACAGCGCGATGATGTGCCAGATTTGGATGGTGCCTGTTAGCGCCAGCGCCGCCAGGCTCAGCGACTGAACCATGGCCAAAGCCTGGGTAATCACCAGCGCGCGGTGCCGATTCCAGCGATCTACCAGCACGCCGCCGAAAGGGACCAGCACAAAGCTAGGAATCTGGCTGGCAAAGCCCACAAGCCCCAGCAGAAAAGAGGACTGGCTCAGTTGATATACCAGCCAAATGGTGGCGATCTGGGTCATCCAGGTGCCGGTGAGAGAAAGCCCCTGCCCCATCAGAAATAGGCGGTAGTTGCGCGATCGCAATGCGGGCAAATCAAGTTTTGGGCTCAGGCTGGTTAAACGCATTCTTGAGAAAGACAATAGGCTGAAGGGACTAACCATTCAGCATTGCTTAGCACGCGTAGTATTTGCCTGCTACTTTGGGAGGAACCTCAAATTCAACAGGGACAATGCTGGTTGGGTCAGCTTTGCGTGAGAGGGTCTTGCCATAGAACGAGGACGCGCTTTAGCGGGATCTGATTTTGCGGCGGCTCCAACTTGGGGTGATTGAAGTTTCTTCCGTCCTGTGGCTTAATGCCTGAGTGCCCCTTTGGATTCTCCTGCGTTCTTTTTCTTAGAAATTTAGAGAAATCGAGCCGCATTCAGAGAAAAACGGGCTACCTGAGCCGCACGTTCTTAATGGCGAACTGGTTATGAGTGAGACGAATCCTAGAGTATTTTTTGACGTCACCATTGGCGGACAGCCTGCTGGCCGCATTGTGATGGAGCTGCGGGCCGATGTAGTGCCCAAAACCGCCGAAAACTTCCGCGCCCTCTGCACCGGGGAAAAGGGTACTGGCCCCTCCGGCAAGCCTCTGCACTATAAGGGCAGCACCTTCCACCGCGTCATTCCCAACTTCATGTGTCAGGGCGGCGACTTTACTCGCGGCAACGGCACCGGGGGCGAATCAATCTACGGCAGAACCTTTGCCGACGAGAACTTTCAGCTCAAGCACACTAGCCCTGGCTTGCTCAGCATGGCCAACGCTGGCCCCGGTACCAACGGCTCCCAGTTCTTTTTGACCACGGTAGAAACTCCCTGGCTCGACGGTAAGCACGTTGTCTTTGGCAGCGTGGTCGAAGGTATGGACGTGGTCCGGCAAATTGAGCAGGTCGGGACTCCCAGCGGGGCTCCTCGGCAGGCAGTGGTAATTGCCGACTGCGGACAGCTTTAGAAGAGGGTATCGGGTCTGGGGCATGGGGTCTAGGGTGAAGCCTGCGGTAAGAAGCCGTAGCAGTAGCTAGAGGATTACCCTGTACCCTATCCCCTAAATCCCATACCCCTCTCCTTAAACCACCCCATTCTGCCGCACGCACTCCGCATACCAGTGAAAGCTCGCCTTGGGGATGCGTTTCTGCGTTGCATAGTCTACATAAGTGATGCCAAAGCGGCGATCGTAGCCCCAGGCCCACTCGAAGTTGTCCATGAAGCTCCAGAGGTAGTAGCCAGTCAGGGGGTAGCCCTCGGCGGTGGCTCGGTGGGCTGATTGGAGGTACTGGCGCAGGTAGTGAATGCGGTCTAGGTCCAGAACTTCGCCCTGGGCGTTGAGGCTGTCTTGAGCGGCGCAGCCATTCTCGCTGATAAAGACCCGCAGGTCAGGGCGGTTCAAGGTTTCGCTGACGTGGCGAATACCCCAGTAGAGGCTTTCCGGCAGCACCCATAGCCAGGGCATGTGCAGGCGCGGGTAGCCCGATGGAAAATCGAGGGTTTCGTAGCCCTGCTTGTTGTCTGCTGCCCGCACATAAACGCCGCTGTAGATATTGAGCCCCAGGGAATCAAGGGGCTGGTGAATGGTGCTTAAATCGCCGGGGAGAATATCTGGGGCATCTTTACCCAAGTCCGCCAAAAGCTCTGGGCTGTAGGCTCCGGTAAGCGCCGGAAAAATGATGCCGCCGTTGGTACCCGCCTTGGGAAAAGCTTTTTGGGCCGCCGCAATATTTTCTGGTGTTTCGGATAGGGGGACTGTGGCGAGAAAGTTGTCCACCAGCGAAACCGAGCAGGGCTGCCGCGAGGCAGCGCGGATAGCTTGAACCCCTAACCCATGGGCTAGCAGGGCATGGTGGGAAGTCTGCCAGGTTTCCTTAGCCGTTTTGACGGTAGTTCCGGGAGCATGGGGCGGTGTTTTGTTGACCGCATAGCCCATGTGGGTAAAGCAGAAAATCTCATTTAGAGTCATCCAGTGGTTGATGCGATCGCATAACCTTCCCACGACCACCGTTACGTAGTCGGCAAAATCCTGTGCCATCTGCCGACTGCGCCACGACCCGTAGCGATCTTCTAGCGCCTGGGGACTATCCCAGTGAAATAGGGTGGCGTGGGGGGTAATGCCATACTCCAGCAGGCAGTCCACCAGCTCCTCATAAAACGCTAGCCCCGCTTCGTTGACGCTCCCTCGTCCCTCCGGAATCACCCTGGGCCAGGAAATGCTAAAGCGGTAGTGCCGTACCCCCAGCTCGGCCATTAGGGCAATATCGTCGCGGTAACGGTGGAAATGGTCACAAGCCACCGCACCCGTGTCGCCATTCAAAGTTCGGCCAGGGGTTTGGCTAAAGCTGTCCCACACGCTGCGGCCCCGCAGTTCGGCAGCGCCCTCAATCTGATACGAGGCGGTTGCCACACCCCACTGAAAACCCGGTGGAAAGAAATAACTCATGACACGAATTCTAATGGGGCAGGCTTTGACAGAGGATTAACGACCGCGACGGCTGTATCTAGAGGGACTGTGCCTAATCTGGGGAGCATGCCTGATAGCCCTAACTTTAGGCTTAGCATCGCACAACTGCTTCTGCTGCTCCGTCGTGCTGACGCTGTGCTTCAGGTAGTTGGCAACCATCTCGCAGGCCTGATTCAGCATTAAATCGAGATCATCGAGATTATCTAAATCTCTCAGGATTAATGTTTTTGGTGTTCCATCATTGGCGATAGAGACTAGCTGGCGACCGTCAGAGGTAAATCTTAAGTCTACTACCGAGGCAGTATGGTCAGTAAAAATGCTTTTTAGCTTACCTTCAATCGACCAAAGCTTAACAGTTTGATCCCAGCTTGAGGTGGCAATTTGACTTCCATCAGGACTTACCAAAACAGAGCTAATATCGCCTTTGTGCTCAGTGTTAAAGCTGCTAAAAATTTGTCCTTTTCGATCCCAAATGTCGACGTTTTTGCTGCCGTTTTGTCTGGCGATGATGTGCTTTTGATCAGGCGTAAATCCTACTGTTGTCCAGCCCTGACTTTTCTCAACCAAGGTTTTGATTGAACTGTCATTTCGGTTCCAAAGGCTAATAGGACCATCACTAACAGCTGTTGTCAAAATTTGGCTATCAGCGCTGAACGCAACGTTCATATACTGATATTTTGACTGGGATTCAATTAAGGAAATAGATATGTCTTTCTCACGATCCCATAGAAGAACGGGTCCAAAAGAGTCAGAACCACTTGCGTGGAACAGAAAAAGTTTTCCATCTGGACTGGAAGAAACCCAGCTAAAGTTTGCTCCCTTAATTGGGTCCGTTAAGGTCTTAAGTAAAGTGCCGTTAGGTTGCCAGAGCTGTACAGGCCCAACCAATGACTGATCGCTCTCGCCAAAGGAATTGATTGAGGTGATCAAAACTTGGCCCTGCTGGTCCCAACGTACATCAACTACTCTGCTGTCAGTGTCTGATTCGGCTTTCCTGCCCGATATTAAGGTTTTTTGAAGTTTGCCATCGATCTGCCAAAGCTGCACTGGCCCGTAGCCATCCTTGCCGTTGCTCCAGGTGACTAACGCTGGAAAATTCCCCACGAAATCGAACGAAGAGGTACTGTCTCCTACCACTACTGGTTGAAAAGTGCTGACTAATGAGCCGTCCCATCGCCAAGTTTTAATAGGGCTGGGTTTGTCAGAGGCCTCAGAAATAAACTGCGTAGCAATATATTGCCCTTTGCCGTTGAGCCTGACAAAGCCATGGCCTTCACTACGCGGTATGAGTGTTTTAATGAATCGCCCATCAGCCCGCCAAACCTGTACTGGACCGAAAAAAGTATCTCCTTGTACAACAGAGACAAGAATTTGACCATCATTGCTAACTAAAACGTCGACAGATTCTATGTCTTTTGTAGGCTTATCTATGATGGTTGCTAATGGTTTGCCGTTGGGTTGCCACAACTTGACAGGCCCATAGGATTCACCGTTTTTAATAACGGCTTTAATTGCTGCTGGAGGTTTTAACGTGCTGCCGTCGTAAAGGTTTGTAAATTGCAACCCTATGTTGGCTGGATAGATCGGCTCTAGTTCAATTTCCCCAGGTGTTGGGTCAAGCAGAGTTGTAACTGTACGGTCAAGAGGGTTACCTTGCCACATGCGCACTGAACCATCTTCCAGCGCGGCTACTAACCTGTCCTGGTCTATTTGCCGCCCAGTCTTGGGATTGATTACTGAACTCATAACGTAGTTAGTCATGGTCAGGCTATTTAGCCCCTCATAACTAGTTTTCCAGAGCTTGACTGTCTGGTCGTAGCTGGCCGAGGCCAGCAGTGTGCCATCAGGGTTAAATGCTATATTCCCAATCCAGTCATAGTGGCCTGTAAGCGTCATGATTGGGCTGCCGTCTAGTTTCCACAGCATGGCCTTAGCATCTTTAGCAGCTGTTGCAAGGGTTTGGCTATCAGGGCTAAACTGCAGCGCTAGCACTGTGCCGTCGTGGCCAATCAGTTTCTTCTCTTGGGGATGATCACGGCCGATTAGCACGACGTCTCCATTCTCCTGCCCCCCAATCGCTAACCATTGGCTGTTGGGGCTAAAGCTTAGGGTGGCGCTCAAACTCCAGGGTTCATCACTATTGACTTGCAATGTTTTGATATGTCTGCCATCAGATCTCCAGAGTTGGATGGTGGAGGTCTCGCCAAGATAGTTGATGGCTAGCCACTGGCCGTCTGGGCTAAAAACCACCTGATCGCCATAGGATTTCTTAGGTGTTGTTTCATTCCTCAGTGAGCCAATCAGTTGGCCCTCGCTTGACCAGAGTTGTACCTGGCCGTCGTCAACCTGAACGGCAATGGTTTGACTGTCTGGACTGAAGAAAAGCTCTTGAACCTTTCCCTTGGCAGGCTTGAGAGTAGCAGTTAGAGTTCCGTCAGTTTGCCAGAGTTTTACAGCACCGTCGCTTTCCTGCAGTGTCGCTATCTGCTGACCATCCTGGCTCCAACCCCAAACAGGCTCATTCAAGACGCCGATTAATCGGCCGTCTAGCGATCGCACCTGAGTTGTTTTGTCAGGCTGGAGAATGGCAATAGTCTGCTCAGTGGGGCTCAGCCAATAGTTTTGCTCAGACTTATTTGCAGAGTTGATTGGCAGCCGATTTTTGAGTTTGCCATCGCGGGTTGACCACAGAGAGAGTTTGTTCCTATGCGCATGCCCCTCTTCATGGCGAGCAACCAGAACTTGGTTTTCTGCGCTCAGGTCAATACCCACAATGCCGTCATCGAGGGTGGCAATCTGTTTGAAGAGGCTGCCATCTTCATGCCACAGTTCGACCGTGCCTTTCTGCCCCAGCACCGCAATCACGGACGTGGTAGATTCAGCGAGCTGGGCCCTCTCTGGTACCTCAGGCTTGGGCGGAAAGGCCCCCGCCAGGTCAAGGTTCGAGCCATCTGTGGGATCAAAAACGACTGCTTTGATTGGCTCATCTGGCTGGTTATGCAGTGCTAGGGGAGAGCCATCTACTCGAGCCAACTGGGTAACAGGTTCTCCGGCGTCCTCAGCATTAGTAGCAATGATTTGCCCATTGGGGCTGAACCTAACTTCTCCTATCCCTGACTTATAGCCTTCAAAGCGATGCTGCTCCCGCGTCCAGTGGATAGCCTGGTGTAGGCTGGCCATAACTTCGGCGTGCAAATTTTGGTTTGGAACGTTCTGAAGCCATGGGGCTTTCTGTAGGGCTCGACCGGCCTGCAGGCTTGCGAGTAGCGCATCGAGCTGCTGGCCAGATCTGAACTTGACTCTGGACGACTCAACCAGAGCGGCAATTTCACCCTGCTTGGCCTGACGCTGGGTTTTGAAAGCCCAAGCGCTGCTGCTGACAGCAACAATGGCCACAGCGCTCATCATCAGCGTCAGGGATTTCAGGACGAAATTGCGCTGCTGCTCGCGGCGCTGTTCGTGGGTAACTGCCTCACAGCTAGCCTGAATAAAGGCTTTTTGCAGCGGTGTGGCGACAGGCTGCTTGTGGTACTGCTCGGCTTCGGTTAGCCAGGCGTTTGCGATCGCACACTCGCTGCCCCGCAGCAGCAGGTCGGCGCTTTGGTTTTGCGCAGCCCACTCGATGGCGCGCTGAAGCCATTTGGTGTGGCTGTGGACGTGCTCGCGATCTGTGTCGAGCACCCGCACGAGTTGGTTAAATCGGGTGTTGAAGTCAGGCTCAGGCTTGGAGAAATCGATCCACTGCACCTTGGCTAGCTCAGGGTGCAAGGCGCTGACGTCAACAGGGCGATACAGGACAGTGACAAAGCGCTTGTGCAGGCTGGCGGCATGCTCTACTTCAGTGGCGCAGTAGGGCGAGCCAACAGACTTGGGCGACAGAATGAACAGAAAGTTGTCGGAGGTTTCAATGCCCCGGCAAATTTCCTGGCTAAAGTCGGCGGTACCCGCAGCGATGCTCTCCTGGTCAAACCAGGTGCGCTTGCCCTGGGCCTGCAGCGCGTCGTTGACCTGGCGGGCAAAGTCAGAGTCGGCGCGGGAGTAGGAGATAAAGACATCGAGCGAGCTTTCGGGCGGCTGCCGTAGACTTTCAGCAATAAATTCTTCATGGAGGGGCGTAGGCCGGTGTCGGGGACGCTGCTGGGCGATTTGGAGCCAGGTTTCGGCGTAGCGCAGGTTATAGCCCCGCAGCAGCAGGCTGGGGTTCTGGTGCTGTCGCTGCCACTTGAGGGCCTTGGCCAGCAGCATCTTATGTTCGGCGTAGTAGGCCGCATCCTGCTGCAAAATCCGCAGCAGTTCGCTCTCGTCCTGCGAGTAGTCAGCCGTTTTCAGGTTGTCAGTGAGATCGATATAGTGCAGGTCTTTGAGTGCTGTGGGCAGCAGCGCTGCGCTGGTGGGCCTGACCAAAATGGGGACGACGCGTTTGTTGAGCGAGAGGGCGTAGTCAAGTTCTCCTAGGCAGTCGGGTGCCTGCGCCGAGTCGGGTGAGAGCAGATAAATCAGGTTGTCGGCCTCTTCAATGCCGCGCTGGCGGGCGGCGCGAATGTCCATGCCGCTTGGGATGTCGTGGCTGCTCCACACCGTTAGCCCTGCCCGCATGAGGCTGCGGCGTGCCTGCTCAGCGGCAGCTTCATCGGCCTCAGCATGGGTCAAAAACACCTGACTCATCAGGTTGCGGGCGTTTTTGAGACTCTCGGTAATAAACTCACAGTGCAGGTCGGTGGGAGTACAGGGCGGCTGCTCCTGGCTAAAGCGACGCAGTAGCCACGCCTCGGCCTGCTGGCGCTCCTCGGCGACCAGCAGGTAGCGCGACTGGCGCTGCTGCTGCTCCCAGGTCAGTGCCTTGACCAGCAGGTCTGTGTGCATCTGCACGTAGTCCTGCTGGTGGTGAATGATGCTGAGCAGCGTTTGAACAGCGGCTTCAAATGCGATCGCATCTTCCCCAAAAGGTAGCCAGTTGAGCTTACGAATAGCTGGGTGCAGGTTGGGGTTGCGCTCATTGCCAAAACACAGGCCTTGCGCCCGATACGTCAGCCATTCATCAAGAGGAGCCTGGGGATTGCGCTGCTGCCAGGTTGCCTGGTCAATTTCGGCCACCTGCAGCAGCGGAATAATGCGCTTGTGTAGGGCTACCGCGCGCTCAATCTCCAGGCGACAGTAAGGGGAATTCACCGCGTGGGGCGACATGATGAACAGAAAATTGTGTGCCCTCTCCAGGTCGTCATCAATTTGCTGCTGATAGTCAACCGCCTTGGGAATGCTCTCTAGATCGAGCCAAACCGAGAGCCCTGCAGCCAGAAGTCGTTGCTTGAGCCGCGCCGCAAACGCCTGGCTATCGGCACGACCATAGGAAATAAAGACATCCGAAAAGGGAGGCATGGGGGAAGCTCCAACCAAGGGGGGACTTGAGGTTGCTATCAGCAGCAGCGGAGCAGATATTAGTAATTAACGAAAAGCGGGCAGACTCAAGAATAGCTTGTGCCTGTGTATGACCTTCTTGAGCAAAACTTGCCTATCTAATAAAACCATTCCTCAATTTGATTCTACGGAAGCCCTTTTAGCCAAAGCATTGACAATTTTTAGTGTTTAGCTGGAGCCCGGAGCGTCCAACCAAGGGCTGCGACTCAGCCGCTCAACGTCCTTAAAGGAACCGCAAGGATTTTCGTTTGCAACAGTGTTCTTCGGTCCCATCTCCTAGAGAATGAATTGAATACCCGGTCTAGATCGAGCTGAC
The DNA here is from genome assembly GCA_036702895.1 of Trichocoleus sp. GTDB lineage: Bacteria > Cyanobacteriota > Cyanobacteriia > Phormidesmidales > Phormidesmidaceae > JACVSF01. The sequence goes on from DATNQE010000177.1 coordinate 8,639, forward strand.
ATTTTCCTTTCTAGGGAAGATTTAAGCGTTGCTTTAGGCCGACTTTAGCGACCCTCTATATGACCATTGCGCGAACAATCTGTCTGGGCTTTCTCTCCCTCGTTCTGGTAGGAACGCTGCTGCTGTCACTGCCGTTTGCCAGTACGGAAGCTTGGAACTGGAGCCATCTGCTCACGGCCCTGTTTACTGCAACCTCGGCCGTGTGCGTCACGGGCCATGCAGTGGTCGATACCGGTACGTTCTTTTCTCTATTTGGACAAGTTGTTATCCTGCTGCTGGTGCAAATTGGCGGGTTGGGCTATATGACCGTCACCACCTTTTTGCTGCTGCTGCTGGGCCGTCGCTTTGGTCTGCGGGAACGGGTAGCCTTGCAGCAGGCGCTCGATCGAGCGGAGCTGCAGGGAGCCCGGCAGGTGCTGCGCTCAATTGTAGCGGCCACGATAATTTTAGAAATCACCGGGATTTTTCTGCTGCTGCCTGCTTTTGCTGCCGACTATGGTCTGGGTCGCGGGCTATGGCTAGCTGTTTTTCACAGCATCAGCGCCTTTAACAATGCTGGGTTTAGCCTTTTTAAGGACAACTTAATCGGGTATCAATCGTCCTTACTGGTCAATGCAGTCATCACCGGCCTGATCATTCTGGGCGGTATTGGCTATGAGGTGCTTTTTGAGATGTACCTGCTGGCCCGCGACGGGCTGGCTAAGCGGCAGAGCTGCGTCGTGTTTAGCCTAAATTTTAAGGTGGTCGTCAGTACAACCTTGATTCTGCTGGCAAGTAGCACGTTGGCTTTTTTCCTGGTGGAAATGCACAACCCAGCGACGCTAGGCCCGATGGATTTTCCCACACGCCTGATGGCGGCCTGGTTTCAAGCCGTAAGTCCACGAACTGCTGGCTTCAACACGATTGATATCAGCCAGATGACCACTGCGGGTCTGTTTATCACCATTGCTCTGATGTTTGTCGGCGGCAGCCCTGGCGGCACGGCGGGCGGCATCAAAACCACCACGCTGCGGGTACTGACCAGCTGCACCAAGGCAATTTTGCAGGGCAAGGAGTCGGTGACTCTTTACGAGCGAGAAATTCCGGTGACGCTGGTGCTCAAGGCGGTGGGGGTGGTCATGGGGTCGCTGGCCACCGTAATTTTCATGACCACCCTGATTGCACTGTTCGACCCGGAGCTGCCGTTTTTAGCGGTTTTGTTTGACACAGTTTCGGCCTTTGCCACGGTGGGGCTCTCTACTGGGCTAACCTTTGACCCCACGCTGTCAGCTGCCTCCAAGCTGGTGCTGGTAGTGGCAATGTATATTGGCCGGGTTGGCGTGCTGCTGCTAATGGGGGCTTTCATTGGCGATGCCAAACCCGGCTTCGTGCGTTATCCTCAGGAGAATCTGCTGGTCGGCTAGCGGCGGCCCAAATATTCCAAAATGCCGTTTGCGATCGCATCCCCAATCTGGTCTCTGGCACTGGCGTTTTGGAACCTGGCGGCATCCTGAGCGCCGGTGACAAAGCCTGTTTCTACCAACACCGCGGGCATGGCGCTGTAGCGCAGCACGTAGAACCGGGCCTGCCGCACACCGCGATCGCGCAGGTCAGTGCCGCGCAAAACGTTGTTGTGGATGGTTTGAGCCAGCTGCTGCCCTGAGGAATAGTAGTAGGTCTCTAGGCCATTGACGTCAGGGCGGCTCATGTTGATGGCGTTGGCGTGAATGCTGACAAAGACGTCGCCGCCCACCTGGCCCGCCAACACCACGCGCGGGTCAAGGTCAATCTCACGGTCATCACTTCGAGTCATGACGACGGTGACGCCCGCCTGCTGGAGCCGCTGCTGCACTCGCTGGGCAATGGCTAGGTTAATCGCCTTCTCTTGAATACCGCCGATGCCGACGGCTCCCGGATCGCGCCCGCCGTGGCCGGGGTCTAGCACAACGACCACCTGCCCCTGGGGAATAGAGGGCGCAACGGGCACCGTTGCCGGAGCCGGGGCGCTAGCCAGCAAAATTTTGGCGGGCAGGCTGGCCTGCGCCAGCCCTCGCTGAACTTCCTCCGCCCGCCGCTGCTCTCGGAACAGCCCCACCTGTACTACTGCCTCTCCGTCAACCGTGGTGCGGAACGATTCTGGCTCGATAGCCCGCACCTGCTGCAGGGTGTTGGGGCCGCTGATGGGCACCACGACACGGTAGTAGCTGCCGTTGGGAACGCCAGCGGTAGGCGTACCGCTACCGGGGGCTGACGGCAGGGGGTTGGTGGCCTGGGGCGGAATTGTCGGCAGTCCGGCGCCTGGGCGTGGAGTGGCGGGCGTTCCGGGGGCCGGAGCGCCGATGGGGCCAGTGGCCGTAGCAATGGGAATGCCGCTGAGGGCATCGTTGCTGAGATAGATATGCCCCAGCGCCTGACCGTTGTAGATGCGGCGGGTCATGCGCCAGCCGGGGTTGAGCTGAATTTTGGCAAAGCTGTCGGTGGCGCCGTTGGCGCGGCCGATCTCAATGGACGGATAGGTGTTGCGATCGCGAATCGGCGTCGCCCGCAGGACCAAATCGTTGCTCTGGCGAACAATCTCTAGCCGGTAGCGCAGGCCCAAGTCTTCACCGTTGACCCGCAGCGAGTAGCCGTTGCTATCTGTAAGGCGAGCGCAGATGCCGGTGAAATCGAAATTTAGCAGCAGCGGCTCGATCTGAACGGGGCTGCTGCCCGTTTCCTGCCAGCAGGGCCGCTGATTGCTCACCTGCTCCAAAATCATCAGGTTGTGCAGGGCGCCACCACGCACAGGCGATGCAACGGCCACAACCCGGCTGGGGTCAATTTCCTGCTGGTCAAACTGGGCGGCGGTTGCAGTCGGGGCCAGTGCGATCGCGGCGGCGGTCGTAGCTAGAGCGGCAATCCCTACGGAAGTGAGGCGACGAATCAAAGGCAGCATAGTCTACAAGGACAAACAGCGGCTGGCACAGGATAGAGAAAAACCTCCATCCTGTTTACCATCTTCCTGAGTAAATAGCTCGACCCGCACACAGCAGGTGCAGTTCCACAACTGACCCTTGGGGAATCTTTTGAACGCTGATTCCAGTCGTCTGCTTACTCTCTAGGGACTGGCCAACAGACGGCCGGAAGCGGCAGCAGGGCCACAAAAATAAGGTCTAAAAATCGTTCGGTTTCAGACGATTTTTAGACCCTTTTGGAGTTATTTCAAAAAGATAGATATCAGGCAGCTTTGCTGCCCTCTACTGTCTATCTTTTGCCTACCCTTTTTTCAGTTCCCCAAACGACTGATAAGCTCGCTTGGGATGATAGATGTGACACTCACTCACAATGGCTCGCATCAGCCTCCAGGAGAATTGCTCTTCCCGGCGCATCTGATCTCCCCAGTTTTGCTTCAGACTGGCGTGGGCTGCACGCAGGTTGTAGG
>DATNQE010000184.1:0-3516 GCA_036702895.1 Trichocoleus sp.
CATACTGCGCAGCGTGTAGGCCTCCTGCCTCTGGGCCTGTTCTGGATCAATCTGCTTGAACTCCTCTAAAAACGCCAGCGCTTCTTCGTAGACCTGCAGGGCAGCTGCGTAGTCGTCGCGCCAGTTGTAAACATCCGCGATGTTGCGCAGCACCTGGTTTTGGCTGCTGGGGTCTTGGGTGGCGTCTGCAATCTGCTGCGCCTGCTGGTAGTAGTCCAGAGCCGCATCGTAGTCAGACTGGTAAAAATAGGTTTTGCCAATGTTGAGAAGCACTCCAAGGGCCTGCTGTGAGTCGTCCAGCTGGCGGGCCATCGTGAGCGCCTGCTGGTACGCCTCCCTCGCTTGGGGGAAACGGCCGTAGTTGCGGTGCAGATTGCCAATGTCGACCAAAACGCTCATCTGCATCTCTGGAATTTGCAGCGCCTCAAACAGAGCTACAGACTGTCCAAAGCTCTCTAGCGCCGCCTCGTACTGCCCCAGGTTGTCCTGGGTCTGCCCCAGAGTTCGCAGGGAAATAGCCTCACTTTGCTGGTTAAGCGCCACATCAGCGCCCAAATCGATCAGCTGGCGGCGCAGCGCAATATCTTTCTCAATCGCTGCTCTGGCTGCTTCGTATTGCCCCTGCAGATTGGTAGCGACTGCCGCTAATCCCCAGGCGTTGCTCTGCCAGTACAGGCGCGATGCTGGATCGGCAATGGCCTCGGCCAACCCAACCGTCTGCTCAAAAGCAGCAGTCGCCTCGGGGTACTGCTGAGCCGACAAATAGGTATATCCGAGGGCGTAGGCAGCAGCTGCCGCATCTAAGGGCTGATTGAGCACCTGAAAGCCCGCAATGGACTGCTGCAGAACCTCCACCGCCTGGGGGAACTGCCCCTGCTCGGCATACGCTTTGCCCAGGTCGTAAAGTGCTTCGGCTTGGGCCGCCCCATTCTCCATCTGCTGGGCCAGAGTCACACTCTGTTGGTAAGCCTCTACCGCCTGGTCATAGCGCGATTGATCCTCGTAAAGCTGGCCCAGGTTATTCAGGGCGAGCAGCTGACCCGCGGGGTTATTAGTGTCCCGGTACACTGCTAAGGCCCGCTGATAGGCTGCTGCTGCGGCCTCTAGATCGCCCTGCCGGTAGTAGGTCACGCCGATGCGGTTGAGAGTATCTCCGGCTCGCTTGCGGTTGCCTTCTGCCTCAAATAGCGACAGCGCCCGCTGATACTCCACCAGCGCCTGAGCGTAGTTCTGGCGGTTGACCTGCAAAATGCCCCGCTGCTCGGTGACAATGCCTTCGTAATTGGGATTTTGAAGCGCTTGGGCGATTGCGATCGCATCTCCGTAGTAAGCCAGTGCCTTATCCCACTGCTGCTGCTCCTCGAACACAACGCCCCCGAGATACAGGCTCACAGCTTCAATGAGCGGCGTCTGGGCCGCTTGACTTCCGGCCAGCGCCTGGTCCAGCAGCGTCAGCGCCTGGTCCGGCTGCCCCTGCCGCGAGTATAAAAAGCCAGCCCAGGCCTGGGCCAAATGGGTGTAGTAAGCCTGCTCCAAGTCATTTAGCTCCCCCGCCGCCCTTGGCAGCATCGCCAGCGCTTCATTGATGAGCGCTAGCGCCTGATCGAGCTGGCCCAACCGGAAGTGGGCAACGCCGACGTCGTATAAAGCCTTAGCCTGCCGCAGCGAATCCCCAGCTTGCCCATAGAGAGCTGCCGCCTGGCTGAGGGATGCGGCGGCGGCCTCGTACTGATCAGTCCTGACCTGCTGCAGCCCTGTCGCCCACAGGCCGTGGGCCTGCAGCAGCGGATCGGTGGCACTCTGAGACAGTGCTACCACCTGCTGGGCTGCGGCTATTGCCTGCTCGTCCTGGTTCAAGAAGCTGTACGCCTCAGCCAGCGCCAGCAGCGTCTCGATCTCGGCCGCTGAGTTGTTATCGGCGCGGTGCTGTGTCAGCGCCTGCTGCAGCACCGCTACAGCCTGAGGCAGCTGACCCCGGTAGTAAAGCCGCAGCCCCTCCTGGTACAGCGTCTCAGCACTTCCCGGCAGTCCCGGCGCCACTCCCGATGCAGCGGGTGCTATTTGGGCTGCAGCAGGCAGCACCCCTGGCAGCAGCACCCCGGCCCCTATCAGAGGAACCACCATCCAGCCTAAAAAACTCAACGGGCAGCGCACCATACATGCCACCAATGCTTCTTTCGATCAGCGTCTTCCCACCAGATATATCTGACGCAGCACCCCTTATTCAAAAACCGGTGCAATTGTTGACCAGACATTGCAAAGATGGCGCAGCACAGGGCAACTTCCCTAAAAATTCCCGTTTGCCTTCTACTGTGAGGGCGCTTGGATAAAAGACCTATCCAACCACGGTGCCCAGCTCTTCGTCGCCCAACCCCCCTTGGCAACCTTGAGGCGACACGTCTACTAAGAGCATCCCCCCGACCTAGGAGCCGACGCAAGGAGCCGACGCCCATGCTGCCCCCCACCTCTATCTCAATTGCCCCCATTTGGATTGCTGTAGATCGTCCTAAACAGGCGGCTGCGGCTCTAGCCGCAGTATTTGGAGGACAGGTGAAGCCGCTAGCGTCTCTGCCGGGTGCTTTTACCGTTACGGCGGGCAATAGTGCAGACATTACCTTTGAAGTCTGCCCAACTGGTTCAGAATGGGGCTCAACAACGGCCGGGCCAAGTGGCGAAAACGCCTTTACAGTCAGCTCAACAGCGCTACCGACGCCCATTAACCGACAGCAGGTCGAACAGGTAGCAGCGCAAGAGGGCTGGGCCGCCCTCTACTGCGGTCAGGTAGGGAACTGGGACTTAGTAGAGCTGTGGATCGAGAACAACCTGCTGCTAGAACTAATGACCCCAACCGTTGCGGCTCCTGTCAAAGGCTTTACCGTTGAGGGCTCTACCACCGAAGGCTTTACAGTCGAGGATTTTGCCATCAGAGGCTTCGCGGCATAAACGCAACTTGGTAGACAAGCAGGCTATTAAGGGCTGAGTTCATCATCAACAGCAGCCCACATAAAGAAAAATCATTTGCACGGCTAGCCATGCAAATGATTAACGCATTCACCAAGGTTTGCTGCTGAGCAGCCATTAGGAGATGCTGGCTGTTCAGCTCAGAGCTCAGCTCAAAGCATTGATCACGTAGTCGATGTAGGAGTTAACTTCTACGGCAGGATCACCGCTCAATCCGTGATTTGCTTTGATATATTTCAGAGCCTCGATATACCAGCTAGGAGACAGCTCAAACGTGCTGTTAATCTCGGCTAAGCCAGCTACTAAGTAATCGTCAATTGGGCCAGTGCCGCCAACAATCAGGGCATAGCTAATGATGCGCAGATAGTAGCCAATGTCCCGCACGCATTTCTCTTTGCCTCGCGCGTCAGCAGCATAGTTAGGCCCCTGGAGCTGAGTTGTATAGGGAAACTTTTGGTAGACCGCATTGGCCGCCCCTTCAGCTAAACTTTGACCTTTATTTGCTAGGACTTTAGCCGCCTCAAGCGTATTAGCCGCCTGACGAAAACGGCCAAA
>DATNQE010000220.1:0-3079 GCA_036702895.1 Trichocoleus sp.
CAGAGACCGCCTCTTTGGACCCTGCTGCGGCTTTAGACAAACTAATGGCAGGCAATCAGCGCTTCATCCATCAGCAGCTTCAGCACCCCGATCAGTCCCAGAAGCGATTGCAGGAAGTCTCCCAAGCTCAGCATCCCTTTGCCACAATCCTGAGCTGCGCCGACTCACGAGTTCCCGCTGAAATTATCTTCGATCAGGGTATTGGGGATCTTTTTGACGTCAGAATTGCCGGTAACATCGCCACGCCCGAAGCGCTAGGCAGCATTGAATACGCTGTGGCGCTGTTAGGAACCCCAGTGCTGATGGTCGTAGGTCATGAGCGCTGTGGCGCAGTCACTGCTGCGGTGCAGGCTGAAGAACTGCCGGGTGATATCGGCACTTTTGTCCAGGCTATCTTACCCGCCGTTGAGCGAGTCAAGGGAAATACGGGTGATCTTGTCGACAATGCCGTGACTGCCAATGTGAAGTACCAAATCGAGCAGTTGATGCGATCGCAAATCCTGAGCTCTCGGGTACAGTCTGGTCAACTAAAGGTCGTTGGCGGCCGCTATGACCTCGATACGGGCGAGGTGGTTGTGGTGGCTTAGCAGTTGCCCTACTCCTCTACCGCCTCACCCACCGAGCGAAACTGTTTTGCAATGCCGCTGTCGAGATCGGCAGCGGCCACAAAGACTTTGGCAAAGTTAGCAAGCTTGCGATCGTCGGCAAACTCAACCCCCTCCTGCTTCAGGAGTTCCCTCTGGGTTTGGACTCTGCCGCTGCTGGGCGCACTCAACACACCGGCTTCTGCCACCACTCGGTACCAGGGCACCACCGCCTTTTCAGCCTCTTCCAAAGTCGTGAGGATATAGGCAACGTGCCTAGGCATTACATCAATGTGTTCTCCCAATGAGCGGTAGGTAGACACCCGCCCCTCTGGAATACTGGCGGTCATCGTCAAAACCTGATCTTTGATACGGGCGAAGGCGACACATTTCCCCATGAGTAGGTCTGTGGCAAGGAAGGCAGACGGATGTGCTGAAAGTTCCTAGCGGCAGTAGCCGCTGAAAGTCTCTAGCGGCTACTGCCGCTGAAAGCTTTTATAGCGTGAGCCCTGGTAAGTCAATGTGCCCAGGTCACCCTCTACTAGCTGGCCATATTCACTGCCTGCGACTCGAAACTCACGCCGAGTACCCTGGGGATCTTCAAAGGTGCAGTAGTAAAACGTCGTTGTTCTCCTGCCAGCGGTAAGTGTGCCGTCGTAGTTAGGCGACGAACGACCGCTCACACGGATACGTTTGGCCACAACCTGAGCCGAAACCGACTCAACTGACTGCTGGTTATTGTGGTGCCACTTTGCGATCGCGCTGACAACGGCATAAATCAGGCCCACAATGACAATCAAAAAAATGAGCCCAATGAAGATAGGAACCAGCGTGCTTATATCCATACTCTTGATAGGGCAATTCTAAACGGGGCAACTTCTGGCGGAGCACTTAGCGGTCTGCCAGGCAGAGGCGTCTACTGAGAAGGCTATGCCGCTTATACTAAGCATTTTCGTGGGATTGTCACCCATTTATGCCTGTGTCTGCTGATTGCAGGAAGTTCTTCTTAGCCCCAACAGGCTCTTGATCCTGCTGGAGCAGTTGCAAATTGCAAATATCTTGTAACGACACCTCAAAAAACGTTAAGAGTTAACCCAGAGGCACCCCTCTTCCTTAAGACTTAGAATCAGTCGCGGTCAAACGGTAATTCGGATTCGCCATGGTAGAACAGCAAAAATCAACGGTCATCATCACCGGGGCCTCATCAGGAGTTGGCCTAAACGCCGCTAAGGCGATGGCTGACAGGGGCTGGCACGTCGTCATGGCCTGCCGCAACCTGGAAAAAGCCCAAAGCGCTGCCTCAGAAGTCGGCATGCCTGCAGGCAGCTACAGCATTCTGCATCTTGATCTGGCTTCTTTAGCCAGCGTGCGCAAGTTTGTCGAGGATTTCAGAGCCGCTGGCAGATCGCTCGAAGCACTGGTGTGCAACGCCGCCGTCTATCTGCCCTTGCTTAAGGAGCCCCTGCGCAGCGTCGACGGCTACGAGCTGAGCGTTGCCACCAACCACCTGGGGCACTTCCTCCTGTGCAACCTGATGCTGGAGGACCTGAAAAAGTCACCTGCTGCCGACAAGCGCCTAATCATCCTGGGTACCGTCACTGCCAACCCCAAGGAGCTGGGCGGCAAGATTCCCATCCCTGCGCCCCCCGATCTGGGCAACCTGGAGGGCTTCGAAGCTGGCTTCAAGGCTCCCATCGCTATGATCAACGGCAAGAAGTTCAAGCCGGGCAAAGCTTACAAAGACAGCAAGCTGTGCAACGTGCTCACTATGCGTGAGCTGCACCGCCGCTACCACGACGAAACCGGCATTACCTTCAGCTCGCTCTATCCGGGCTGCGTCGCCGACACACCCCTGTTCCGCAACCACTACTCGGCTTTCCGCACCATCTTCCCCTGGTTCCAAAAGAACATCACGGGTGGCTATGTGTCGCAGCAGCTCTCTGGCGAGCGGGTTGCTCAGGTTGTGGCCGATCCTGATTTCAAGGAATCTGGCATCTACTGGAGCTGGGGCAACCGCCAAACGCCAGGTCGTCGCTCCTTTGCTCAAGAAGTCTCAAACGAGGCGCAGGACGATGCCAAAGCAAGAAAGCTGTGGGATCTCAGCGAGAAGCTGGTGGGCCTTCAGGGTGGCACTCCCGGCATCGCCGTGACCGCTGGCAGCGCTGTCTAGCCCCTAGTTCTTTAGCCCTAAAGTCAGCACTCCGTGGGGTGGGCAGTTGCCCACCCTTTTTTTAGACAATTTGCGGCAGTTGGTAGTAAGCAGATGGCCTTATAAGTAGATCGACAGTAGAACGGTTTGATAGGGCAGCAGACCGCTTACGGATCAAACTAACTGTAGAGAGTTTGTAGGAGGCAGCATGGTGAAACGAATCGTCTTAGGGGTTCTTGGCATCTGTCTCTGCTGTTTTCTCTCGTCGAACCGGGTTCTGCTTGCCCAAACCCATTCTGCTCTGGCCCAGGTGCGAGGCGGCGCAGTAGCCACAGAAGATGCCCGC
>DATNQE010000230.1:0-5964 GCA_036702895.1 Trichocoleus sp.
CCTAATTCCGGTGGAGCCCGGCCAGGGAGTGCCTGGTCTGGTGCTTTCTTGGGATGTTGAAGGGGGAGCTACGGCCCGAGCCTCGCTGCTGCCCTCCCCCGGAACGGTGCCGCTGCGAGGCAGTGCTTCGTTTCCAATTAATCCGGCGGGAGAGACAACGCTGGCGCTCCAGGTCAGCAACGGCGCCAGTGACCCCATTGTCCGCTCGGTAACGATTACCACCTTTGATCCGACACCCAATGACGGCGCTGCAGCTGCGGCTCAAGCGGCCCAGGCAGCGGCCCAAGCGGCTGCTCGAGCGGCCCAAGCCAGTCAGGCCAGTCCTAATCGCCAGTCTACGGCGCCTGCTTCAGGACCGGCGGCGCAGGCAACCGACGCTGAGCGGCTTAGCCCTGCCGAAGCTCCGCCGAAGTTTGACTAGCGCTGGCTGTGGCGTTGCGCCAAACGCCCTGGTGAAAGCAGGCCAAAGCAACCATCTGCACGAGATGGTAGATATCAACGGGCTGCAGTCTGCCCAGCGCTGCCCAGGGTAACGGCAGCAGGGCAGCCGCTAAAACCGAGGTCCCGACCCCAGCAGCAATCCATCGACTGCCAGGCAATTTTGGGCTTAGCCTCGCCAGCCGCCAACCCCTGAGCTGCTGCCAGCAGACTACCAGCATGGACAGGAGGTAGTCTGCCACGATGTAGGCAAAATTGAGATGCAGGGTGATAGCGCTGAGGTAGATCAGCAGTTTGAGCTGGGCAGTGGCCCTACACCCCCTGCCCCTCAAACGTCCAACCAGCTTGGGACAGGCTACAGCGCCAATTCGCTAGCGAGCGTAACTCCCAACTATCTGCTTGCCGGTCAGCGCAGGTAGTACCTGCTCACCAAACACGTCGATAAAGCGCTCCTGCTCGCGGTTAACGTTATGCAGGATGAGTTCATCAAAGCCCATGTCGGCATAGGCCTGCAGCCACTCCACGTGCTGACGCGGATCGGCGGAAACCAGCACCTTTTCCCCGACCTGCTGTGGCGTGACAAACTCCCCTGCGGCATCAAACTGCTTGGGCTGATACAGCTCTGCCAGCACGCCGCTATCAAAGATGTTGTTGCGCCACTGGTCATGGGCTCCCTGCAAAGCTGCTTCCGGGGTGCGATCGTAGGAAAGCTGAACCTTGAGGATCATTGGCTTGCCTTCGCCACCGCCGCGCCGGAAGGCATTGACCACTTCTTGGAGTTCTTCCGGCGGGCGTGACGTGGTGATCAAACCATCAGCCCAACTGCCCACCCACTCAGCGGTTTTAGTGGTGATGGCGGCCCCGATGATCGGCGCTGCGTAGGGTGGTGGGGTGTAGAGCTTGGCCTCCTGGACGGTGACCAGCCCCTTATGGGTAACGGTTTCTCCGGCCCAAAGGGCGCGCATAATGTCAACACACTCCTTCAGGCGGGCGTTGCGATCGCTCTTGCTGGGCCACTGCATCCCGGTAATTTTTTCATTCAGTGCCTGACCGCTGCCCACGGTAATCCAGAAGCGGTGGGGAAACATTTCCATCAGGGTTGCGGCGGCTTGGGCGATGATGGCCGGGTGGTAGCGCTGACCGGGGGCATTAACCACCCGGAAGTTTAGGCTTGGAGCCGCCTGCATAGCGGCGCCTAACCACGACCAGGCAAAGCCACTTTCTCCTTGCGCTTCGCCCCAGGGATAGAAGTGGTCTGAGGAAAGGCAGCGGGTAAAGCCTGCCCGCTCAGCCTGTTGCACCAACTGCAGCAGATGGCTGGGCTTGAACTGTTCGTGAGAGGCGTGGAAACCAATGCTGACCATGATGGAAACGGGTTAGGGAACGTGAAATTAGAGCAACACAAGGGATTGCGAGTCATCCCTAACCCTTTTTAGGGGAATGACGAGTGACCTGAAACCACCGATAGCCATAGGGCGATAGAGAGATGGTCTGGTTTTGAATAGGCTCGTAGGTGCGATCGCAAAACACCTCCACAAAATCGCTCAGGTGGTCTGGCTTTAGAACCACCTCGCAGGGCTGGCCGGAGAAGTTGTGAACGGCTAACATACCGCTGTCGTCTTGGTAGCAGCAGTGGGCAAAGGTGCAGGGTTCCTCCGTGTCTAACACCTCCGCCTCACCCCAGCCAAAGGCCAGCGCCTGCCGCCGGGCACGAATCACTCGCTCGAACCAGTTCACTAGAGACGCTGCATCGCGCTGCTGGTCGGCCACATTGACCTGGTGGTAGCAATATTCCCCCTCGTTGATCATGGGATGGCTCAGCGCCTGTGGGTCGGCAGTGGAGAAGCCGCCATTGGGTCGATCAGCCCACTGCATGGGCGTGCGTACGCTTTCGCGGCCCTCTAAAGAGAGGTCTTCGCCCATGCCAATTTCCTCGCCGTAGCGCAGCATGGGCGTGCCCGGCAGGCTAAAGAGCAGGCTATAGACTAGCTCGATGCGGCGGCGGTCGTTGTTAAGCATTGGCGGCAGTCGTCGCCGCACGCCCCGCCCATAGATCTGCATATTTTCCTCAGGCGCAAACTTGGCAAAAATTTCCTGACGCTCTTCGTCACTCAAGCGGTCCAGCGTTAGTTCGTCGTGATGGCGCACAAAGTTGAGCCACTGGCCATCGGCGGGCGGAACGGGCAAAATCTCGAAACCCTGCTTGAGGGTGTTGGCGTGCTCACGGGCCAGCGCCAGAAACATATACTGATTCAGCAAAAAGCTAAACAGCATGTGCATTCCCCGGCCGTCGTTAAAAAATCCAGGAATCTGCTCGGCGGGTACATTGGCCTCGGCCAGCAAAATAGCGTCGCTACAGCGGTGAGTGACAAAGTGGCGCATCGTGGGAAAGAACGAAGCTAGCTCCTCCTTGGTCGCGTCATCAATGCCCAGCGGCTCAATCAAAAAGGGCGCCGCATCAATGCGGAACCCTGAAACTCCCAGCGACAGCCAGAAGCCCATAATCTTGCAGATTTCTTCTCGCACCGCTGGGTTGCCGATGTTGAGGTCGGGCTGCTCCTTGTAGAAGTGGTGCAGATAGTAAGCATCTACCCCCTCCTCGTAGTCCCAAATGCTCTCCTGCACACCGGGAAACGACACCTCGTGATCTGATTCAGGCGGTGTATGGGCCCAGACGTAGTAGTCGTGAAAGGGCGAGTTCCTGTCAGCACGAGCCGCCTGAAACCACGGGTGCTGATTGGAGGTGTGGTTCACCACCAGATCGATGATGACCCGAATGCCCCGTTCCTTAGCCTGCACCATGAACTCAACGAAATCTCCCAGGCTCCCGAGGCGCGGATCGACGTTGTAATAGTCCATCACGTCGTAGCCGTTGTCGCGGTTGGGGGAGGGGTAAAAGGGCAGCAGCCACAGGCAGGTCACCCCCAGCCCGGCCAGGTAGTCGAGCTTCTGGGTCAATCCCGGAAAGTCACCTATCCCATCGCCGTTGCTGTCATAGAAGGCGTCTACATCCAGCGAGTAGACGATCGCGTTTTTGTACCAGAGAGTTCGCATAGGACAGGGGTGAAGGCAGAGGGCAGAAGGGGAAGGCAGAGAGCGGGAGGCAGAGGGCAGAAGGGGCTGGCTTCTCTCTCCTCCCTCTTCTCTCTAATTCACGGCGTAGGCAATCGTGCTGAGCAGAGCGTTCTCGGCCTGACGAGAGTCCAGCCGCGTGTGCTGCACTACAATCGGCACGTCTGACTCGATTACGCTGGCGTATTCGGTGCCCAACGGAACGGGTTCGGGGTCTTTCAGGTCGTTGAAGCGCACGTGCTTAGTGCGTCGGGGCGGCACGGTAACGTGGTAAGGGCCAGCCGGTTCGCGATCGCTAAAGTAAATCGTGATCTGCACGTGGGCCTCTAGATCCGAGGCGTTGAGCAGACAGGCGGTTTCGTGGCTGACAAACTCCTGACCCTCGCCGGTGCTGCCTGCCGGAATGTAGCCCTCGGCAATGGCCCAGCAAGTTTTTCCGATGGCACGGCTCATGGCATTTACCACTTATGTTTTTCCGCTAGTGATGTTCGCTAACCTTGAGAAGGCTAATTTTTAGACCTCTTTAGGAGGCTACCGAGTTCAGCTTTGCCTCTCCCTCTGCCCAAGGTTTCAGTTTTTTAGCTGCCCAAAGGTCAGTTGACAGACATTACCTGGGCCACGTCACGCTTTTTTTAGTAGCTCTATGACCTCCTCTGCTCCCTATTTGGCCCGCATTGATCTGTACCCCGTCAAATCTCTAGATGGGGTCAGCGTATCCCAAGCAGAAATCGCGCCGGGAGGGTCACTACAGCGCGATCGCACGTTTGCTCTATTTGATGCGCAGGGTGAGTTTGTCAACGGCAAGCGCCATCGGGCGATTCATCAGCTGCGATCGCACTTCTCAGGCGACGGCAGACACATAACGCTGGCGGTGCAGGACCGCCCCGAGACCGAAACCTTTGCGCTGCAGGTTCCTTCTCCAGAGTTAGAGACCTGGCTAAGCGACTACTTTCAGCAGAGCGTGACGCTGCAGGAAAATCGTCACTGGGGCTTTCCTGACGACACCAACTCTCCTGGCCCAACCGTCGTCAGCACCGCCACGTTGGAAGCAGTGGCCGCATGGTACGAGGATTTGAGCGTAGAAGAAGTGCGCAGGCGTTTTCGCTCCAACCTGGAAATTGGCGGAGTACCCGCCTTCTGGGAAGACCAGCTTTTTGGTGAGGCCGGGGAAACGGTGGCGTTTCAAGTGGGGGCAGTGACGCTCTGGGGCGTGAATCCCTGTCAGCGCTGCATTGTCCCCACCCGCGACACCTTGACGGGGGAAGCTACCGCAGGGTTTCAAAAAGTCTTCTCTAAACAGCGCGAAGCGGCCCTTTCCCCTGAGGCGAGCCGCTCCCACTTCAACCATTTTTACCGGCTAGCGGTGAACACCCGCCTACCCGCAGCTGAGGTCGGTAAGACTGTGCGAGTAGGGGATGTTGTCACCCGCCTGTAGTTGAGCTTATAGCTTGTATCGAGCTAGTTAGGACACATTTGAGAGAGGTGGGGTTTGGGGCGTAGCCCCCAGCTACCCCGTGTTCTAACCAAATTCACCTACTGCTATGTATAGTTGAACCCAAACTCGCTGCCCGTTTACAGCACGTTGAGCAACACGTCCACAATCAGCGAGGTGACCGGGTCAAGCACCACCACGTTAGACCCGACAACCACAATTTGACAGTTCGGCGGCAGATTCACCGCAGGCGGTACGGTGCTAGGTAGGTTAAACCGTTTGGCAATGCCAGGCGGTAGCCCACGACCGCGCACCAAGCGTCGCTGAATGCCGGGAGGGAGAGAGGCACGGTTGGCTAGAATTTCGGCGCGCAGGGCAGGGTCAATCAGGGTGCTGTTGCTGCTGGTGCCCAAAATCATGCTGATGAGCGCTTGCCGCTGCTGATCTGTTAGTTGGCTAGCGGTGGGCGTCGGCTGGGCTGTCTGCGGTGCTGAGGTCGCTTGAGGGGTTGAAGCGGGGCGATTGCCCTGCCCGTTGCCGTTACCAGGCCGAGCAAAAGTAGGGGCAGCCATTAAAGCGCTCAGGGCGATAGCGCTGAGCAGGGCGGTTGCCCTCAGTTGTTTTGAAGAAATAGCCATCATAGGTTTCGTCATGCTCTAACTATGTTGTTTGAAGGCCAAAATTCTTGGAGGTACAGTCCTTCAAGGTGAGAGATCTCAAGGCCACCTATTTTCAAGACTGTCTACTTTGAGGGGCTAATCTTTAAGGGGCTAATCTGCGGGCCTTGCTAACCGTTAGGATGGCAATGCTTCAGGAGCAGTTCCAGCTTTTCTAAAGCCTCACGCGGTCTTGATATACCCGTAATGGCTCCCGCAGAAATACGTAGAAATTAGCTGGGCAGCGGCTAGATTTAGATTTAGGGTGAGAGGTATGACCCAAAGAAAAGACATCCCGGCGCTGATTTTGTCTCTCGGCATTACGCTGCTGCTGTTGGCGGGCGGCTTTTGGTGGGTAACCCGGCA
>DATNQE010000241.1:0-4914 GCA_036702895.1 Trichocoleus sp.
TACCTCAGGCGATTGCACACCCGATGTCTGAGTTTGAGCGGCCAGATTGTCTACCTGGCGCTGGTAATACTCTGTTTCAGGGTGGACTTGAACGCCTTTTACCGGGTCATAAGCCTGGGTAATTGCGGGCAAATACTGCCGGTAAACCTGACGCAGACTTAAGTAAGTGAGATCGAAAAATACTAGACCCAAATTAATTAGGGCAATGATTGCGATCGCACGCTCAACGCGAGGATAGTGACGTTCAAAAAAAGGCTTGAATTTGACCATGATGACTTAGGCTGCGGGGCTCGGCTGTTTGGGTGAAATGGGGCGGCAGGAATAGGTAAAATCCCCTGTCCTTCAGTCTTTGATCGTCAATGTCGCTGCTTGATCAAGCATCAATCTCGGGTATTAGTTGCAACGACGTTTTTTGGCAGAAACGGCCCCGCTGTTTCCCCTCTCCCTACAGATGTCGCATGGGTCAAAAGTAGGGGCGAAGCATTCAGACAATTCATTGCTGGTGCTTTTCAAAAATTCCTGCCTGCATGCTTCGCCCCTACTTAAATACCAATCACGGTGCGAGCCACATTGAGGTAAATCAGCACCCCCAGCACGTCCACAGCAGTGGTGATAAACGGGGCCGACATCAGCGCCGGATCGAGCCCTAGTTTGTTGAATAGGTAGGGCAGCGCCGACCCGGCCAGCGACGCCAGAATGGAGATGGCAAAGAGGCTGACGCCGACTGCGATCGCAACTAGCGCATCTCCCTGCAAAACCGTGGCCCAGACAAACACCACCAGGCCCAGCATCGCCCCCAGCAAAACGCCCGCCAGGGTCTCGCGGCGGATCACCCAGAAAAACTGCTTCATCCGGTGCTCCTCAGTGTTGAGCCCGCGAATGACCACTGTAGACGACTGCGCCCCCACATTGCCCCCCGCATCAATCAGCAGCGGAATAAAGGCCGCCAGCGTTACCACCTGCTCCAGCACATCTTCCTGACTGCGAATCACGGCGCTGGTGAGGGTGTTGGTCACCAGCAGCACCATCAGCCAGGCCACCCGCTTGCGCGCCACCGAAAATAGGTTGGACTGGAAGTAGGCATCGCCGCCCGACTGCACGCCGCCCAGAGTATAGATGTCTTCGGTAGTTTCTTCTTCCAAGACATCGAGCACGTCGTCGATGGTAACAATGCCCACCAGGCGCTGCTCGCTATCGACAATGGGCAGGGCCACAAAGTCGTAGCGCTGAATCAGGCGGGCCACTTCTTCCTGGTCGGTGTCGGTGTGGGCAAACACCAGGTTGCGGGTCATCAAGTCGCCGATCAGCCGATCCGGCAGGGCCATTACCAGCTCGCGCAGAGAGAGCACCCCGGTCAGGTGGCGCTGACCGTCCATCACGTAAAGGTTATTGATAGTTTCCGCCTGGTTTGCACAGCGGCGAATCTTTTCCAGCGCCTCGCTGACGGTCTGCTCCTCCTTCAGCCCGATGTACTCCGGCGTCATGATGCGTCCGGCGGTGTCGGGCTGATAGCCCAGGAGCAACGAGGTCGCCGCTCGCTCTTCCGGAGTCATCTCCTGGTAGATTCGCCGCACTATTTTGGCAGGTAGCTCATCAAACAGCCTGACCCGGTCGTCGGGCGACATGCCGTCGACAATGGCCTGCACTTCGGGCTGCTTAAAGTCCTCAATCAACAGCTGCTGCAGTCCCGAGTTGAGGTATTCGTAGACCTCAATGGCTTCTGCTTTGGAGAGCAAACGAAATGCGATCGCCTGCATCTGATTGGGCAACTGTTCAATCGCTTCGGCAATGTCGGCAGGTTGGGCTGCTACCAGCACCGCTTTGGCTGCCTCATAGTCTTTGTCCTGCAGCAGTCGCTCCAAGCTAGCTCGCAGCCACTCCAAATAGGCTCCGTGCTGATGGCTGGGCGGTGCCGGGACTAGCGGGTTTGTAGGGTTATTGTTTTGAATCATGGGCAGGGCTCTTCAGCAACCTACCCCCAGTGTTCAGCCCGATTGTGAACTAAAGATGACAGCTCCTCTCCTACCTCAGTGATGCGAGGGCGATTTTGCACCCAGGCAAATAGGGCAGCTGCTCCTACCAGAAACAGCGTAGTGAGCGCTACCAACTGCAACATAATGCTGTATCGCATACTTCCCCCTAAGCCAAATCAAAGTGCTCCATGTGGACATTGGTAACGGGCACATCTAGATCAAACAGCGCCCGCTCAACCGCATTCATCATCACAGGCGCGGCGCAGATAAAGTAGTGGCGGCTGCCTCGGTGGACGGGAATGTGCTTCTCTAGCAGGTCCTTATCGACGTAGCCCGTCTCCCCTTCCCAGTCGTCGTGGGCCTTGCGGATGACGTAGACAATCTCCAAATCCAGCGTGTCTTTGAGCGCTTCCAACTCCTCGCGATAAGTGACAGCGTCCCAGGATTGGCTGGCATAGATCAGCAGGAAGGGACGATCGTCCTTGCGTTCGGCAGCCGTTCTCAAAATGCTGTAAATGGGCGTGATGCCGATGCCTCCAGCGATCAGCACAAACCCTGCGGCATCCCAATAGCGCTCGGTGGTAAACACGCCGTAGGGGCCGTCAAGGTAGGCGCGGGTGCCCGGCTGCACATCCTTAATGCGGCTGGTAAAGTCACCAATCGCCTTGATGCCAAACTCAATGCGCTCCGGGTGGTCGCCGCTAGACGACATCGAAAACGGGTGCTCCCGCATACTCAGCGGCGTGATGTTAAGGGTAATCCAGGCAAACTGACCCGGTTGAAAGGTAAACCCGTCGTGGCCCAAAGGCCGTAGCGCCAGCGTCCAGACATCGCCCCGCTGAGGAATCACTTCTTCGACCAGGTAGGGGCGCTTGGTCATCAGCCAGGGCTTCACCAAACGCACGTAGAGAATCAACCACAGCGCCACCAAAATAAAGCCTGACCACAGCACCGCCTTCCAGAACATGCCCAGGTAGTTGCCCACCCCCAGGGCGTGACCAAAGCCCAAGCCCACCGCCAGCACGGCCAAAATGGTGTGGCTAGCCCGCCACGGCTCGTAGGGAATCTTGAGCTGCTTGCGCCAGATGGTCGTAACCACCATCGCCAAAAAGGCCAGGGTGCCCAGCACCGCCATCTGCGCCCGCAGCGGCGCCTGGGGAAAGTTTAGGAGCTGCCGCGTTTCGGGCTCCACGATGAACAAAATCAAAGGGTGCACCAGCACCATGCCAAAAGCCACGATGGAGGTGTAGCGGTGAAACTGCAGCAAAATATCAATGCCGTAGGACGACTCAATGCGGTTAACCCGGGCCGTCACAACAAACTGCAGGGCCATCAACGCCAGCCCAATAAAGCCCAGCGCCACCGAAAACTCAATCCAAAAACCGCGCCCCTGGGGTGCGGGGTGCAGCAGCATCACCAGCAGCGGCAGCACGGTGATGAGCAGATAGGCCAAGATCCACAGAAAGGCCACTGCAAGGGGACTGTGCATCAACAAGCGTCTCATGGGTAGGCTCCTGTCTGACTGGATGGAAGAGGTTTCTGCTGTAGCGAGTGGTCCCTTAGATGGGCAGAGATAGCGGGAGGCGTTGCTGAAATACGAAATGAACACTCATGCAAGCCCTCGCCCCAGACCTCTTCCAGAAAGAGAGGAAGACATTTAGCGCCCTTCTTCTAGGGAGAAAGGTTGGGAATGTAGGGCTTGCTCTTCCCTCTGAGTGGGGCAATCGTACACACTTTCAGCAATGCCATACTTGGGACAAAGATGCGTTAGAAAGCCTTGCCAACCCCTATTCGGGCGTTTTATCGAACCCTGCTAGTGCCGGATGACCTATGCTGGCAGACAGATTTCGGCGAAAACTACCTCCCTTTGGCAGAGAACAAGCCCAGCGCTGGCCCCAGGATAGCTCCAAACACAAACCCACCTGCATGGGCCCAATAAGCAACGCCGCCACCGTTGGAGACGCTAGAGGCAGCCTGCAAACTGGCGATGCCGTAGAGCGCCTGCTGAAAGAACCAGAACCCCAGGAAAAACATCGCCGGAATGTGGATGGTGGTGATGAAAATGCCCAGCGGCAGCAGCGTGAGAATGCGGGCTTTGGGGTAGCGCAAAATGTAGGCGCCCAAAACTCCTGCAATAGCACCGCTTGCCCCCACCGCAGGCACACTCGAATCCATTGAGAAAAACCACTGGGCCAGCCCTGCCAAAGCCCCGCAGGTGAGGTAAAAGAGCAGGTACCGTACCCGCCCCAGATTTTCCTCAATGTTGTTGCCAAAGACCCAAAGAAACAGCATGTTGCCGCCCAGGTGCAGAAAGCCTCCGTGCAAAAACTGGGAGGTAATGAGCGTCAGCGCCTGAGCCGTAATCTGAGCCGAGTCGCCGCTCTGAAAGCTCTCGGTAAGCTGGGCGGGCACCACGCCAAAGGCCTGAAACAGACTTTGCAGCTGCCCCGGCGGCAGGCTCAGCTCGTATAGGAAAACGACAATGTTGAGGGCAATCAACCCATAAGTAACGTAGGGCTTGATTTTGGTGGGGTTGTTGTCGTGCAGAGGAACCACGGTGCTTTGCTTTATCCGAAGGTGAGGTGAGTTAAGGCGTTGTTTGCGTATCTAAGGGTTTGGTCTATCGTCGTGAGCAAATGTGATCAGAAGATGACACCTCGCGAGTTTGTCGCCCCGAATCCGCTCGGTTCTGCCTTTTGGCTGTCACCCTCTCGTCATGTTTGCTGTTAACCCTTCTAAAGGAGCCCAAACCGCTCATCTATCCTGGCTCCAGTTCTATCCAGGAGACACCCATGAAAGGATTGCAGGGAAAAACAGCGCTAATCACCGGGGCCGGTTCCGGCATTGGTCAGGCCATCGCTATCCGGCTGGCAGAAGAAGGCTGCAACGTCGCTATCAACTACCGCAAGAGCCCAGAGGGCGCTGAAGAAACCGAGGAGCA
>DATNQE010000259.1:0-5277 GCA_036702895.1 Trichocoleus sp.
TGGGGGCGTAGACCACGTGCTGATCGATTTTGCGCCCGCCATTCTGCGGCGACTGCAAATTGGCGATCGCATTCAAATCTATAGTTACGGCATGGGGCTGCGGCTGCTGGACTACCCCAACGTGACGGTGAGTAACTGTTCTCCGGCTCTGCTGCAGCGGTGGGGTATTCGAGAGCAAGATGGGCGGTTTCAGGTGCCAGTTACCCATCGCATTCCGGCGACAGTAATGGGATCGGGCCTGGGCAAAAATACAGTTTGGCGCGGTGATTATGACATTCAGCTATTTGATGTTCAAGCACGCAATCGCCACCGCTTAGGCAGTCTTCGATTTGGGGATTTTGTTGCAATTTGTGATGGGGATACTCGCTTTGGACCGGCCTATCGACAAAGCCGTATCACCCTTGGCATTATTGTGCATGGGGACAGTACAGTCAGTGGCCATGGGCCGGGCGTCACTCCTCTGCTAACAGGGCCTGCCAGTTGTTTACAGCCTGTCCTTGACCCTCAGGCTAACCTGGCCGTTCGATTCAATCTACGGGCACTACCCCCTGCCAAATCTTATCGACCGCTGGCGGGGCACTCGCGTCAAAACGCATCTCTACAACGGGAGCGGGTTCGCTCTCCAGAACTTTCTCGTCCTGGTCGTCACTAATCTTGATTAACCCGTCGCAACTCTTTTTCCTGCCTTTTTTGTTCCTGTCTTTTTTCTGCCTTTTTAAACCCTGACTGCCTTTTTATTTCTTTGCGCTGGCGGTTTTTATAGCGCCCGAGCCTTGGCTTAGGTGTTTCGCTTCCATTCCCCCACTGGAGGTTTAAATGAAATCTTTATCCGCAGCCCGTGCAGCAGTGACGTCTAGTGAATCAGACTTGTCGGAGCCTGATTTAACAGCCAGTGTTTTAGACACGTTTGAAATTGCCCAACAGCAGTATCTGATTGTTTTGTTAGGCAAACAGACGGACCCCTTAGCGATACCTGATATACCGGAGTACGAATCAGCTCAATTTGTAGAAATTAGTCGATTTGAAGTCAATGGCCGCGCCTGCATTGTGGTTAAACGTGAACCGGTTAGCGAGACTGCTACGGCTCAGCTAGCGCTCCTGTTGACTCCACGGGAACTGCAAATCGCGACTCTGGTTGCTTTGGGCCGCGCTAATAAACAAATTGCCGGTCAGCTGCGCATTAGCGAATGGACTGTCTCGACGCATCTACGCCGCATTTTTATGAAGCTAGGGGTCGATAGTCGAGCTGCTATGGTTTATCGCTGTGCCGATCTGATTCAGCAAATTTACAGTGAGCCAGCGGCGGCTAAGTCGTAGCAGCGGCGCCTGAGAAACAGGTAAAAAACAGGCAGTGCCAGGTAGCTGCCAGATAGCTGTATTAAGCAGAGGGGGGTTCTCGTTCTGCTGCTATCGGTTCCCCTGAGCCATTTCCCAGCAGGCTCGTGAGGCCCGCCGAGCTTGGGCACGGGCTGTCTCATGGCCAGTCCAGTCGGGGTGAGCGCGGGTAAAACATCGCCGCTGATAGGCAAAGCGAGCGTTGGCACAGTCCTGTGCGATCGCAGCTTTGGCATAGCGTTGATTGATGCTGTCCGCTCTGCTGCAGGCGAAGGAGCGGGTTTTGCAGGCTTGTCTGACTCGGGCGTAGTATTGCCCATGCTCGGGCTCCGTGCAGCGAGTACCCGGGCGAACCGCTGGAAGGCCGGGATTTGCCCGGCGTCTTCGCTGCCCACGACGAAACCTCGGTGGCAGAGCCTCGTCAAAATCGCTGAAGAGGACGGTATCTGCCAACTCTTCTAAAAAGTCGAAAGTATCGCGGTCAGCAGAACTCGCCGGAGAAAGGAACTCATCTCCCCGGTTAACGCAAGAACGGGTGAAGGTGCGAAACGGTCTTCGAGATCTGCCGAAGGGAAAATAGCCGTGAATGCCCCGCTCTAGATAGTCAATAGGACTTGCCATAGAGGCTTTACCTGCACTAGACAGCTTGATATCAGCATAGGAAATTCAGCCGAGAGTACCAGTCCCCTAATTGGGGTCATTCAATTGGGGTCGTCTATTTGGAGTAGCCCAATGGCCATTACTCGGCTGCCGCTGCGGGCTCTATTTTGCCTACGACAGCAGGGGGTTGGGATTACTCGAGTGCTGGCTCTATGGCGAGCAGGCTATTGGTCATCGGACTATCGGCCCCCAAGAGTAAAAGCCGTAGGGCAAATGGCATGATGGATCAGGTTTGGGTTTATTGAATCGGGAATGGTTCCAGCATTTTTACCAGCGACTGCCCAGGGGCTAACCGAGGCGACCTCTGTGGAGATGGTTCGGCAAATTCAGCAGGCCGAGATCGCCACGCCTCTGAGCGAAGAGCCTCTTGTGACAACGTTTGTTTGTCAGGGTCAGGGAGACCCGCCCCTGCTGCTGCTGCACGGGTTTGACAGCTCGCTGCTAGAGTTTCGGCGGTTGGTGCCGCAGCTAGCGAACCAGGCTCAGACTTGGGCGGTGGATTTGTTGGGCTTTGGCTTTTGCGATCGCACCTTGCCCACCCTTGATCCAAGCGCCATTAAGCTGCATCTGCACAACTTTTGGCAGCAGCAGATTGGCCGTCCTGTCGTGTTGGTCGGGGCTTCGATGGGCGGGGCAGCAGCGATTGATTTTGCCCTAACTTACCCAGAGTGTGTGGCGACGCTGGTACTAATCGACAGCGCTGGGTTCGCCGCTGGGCCGGCGATGGGTCGACTGATGGTGCCGCCGCTCGATGGCTGGGCAACGTCGTTTCTAGCGAGCCCTGGGGTGCGACGTCGGATCAGCGCTCAGGCCTATTGCGATCGCAGCTTTGTCACCGCCGATGCCGAGCTGTGCGCAGCCCTGCATCTACTCAGTCCGCGCTGGAAAGAAGCTCTTATCGCCTTCACCAAAAGCGGCGGCTACAACTTCTTGAGCCGCAAAATTGCTCAGATTAGTCGCCCAACGCTGATTGTTTGGGGCAAACAAGATCGGATTTTGGGAATCAAAGATGCTGCCCGTTTTCAGCAGGCAATTCGCAGTAGCCAGCTCGTTTGGATTGACCAATGTGGCCATGTTCCCCACCTAGAAAAACCCCAGGAAACGGCGGCGGCTATTTTCAATTTTGTCCGCCAGCAGGCTCTACAAAGCTCCCTCTAAGATTCTTAGAATTCATTGCGTTTATAAAGGACATGGCTATACTGATTGCTGATTATTCTTGAACCTGGCCGGGTTCCCCTGGTGCCCAAAAGTTCGTCAATGTTTTGGATGGAGACTCCTGGTAGCGAGTGAACTATGGCTCAAAATCGTAACGGTTCTCGCCCATCGCCTGCGCCAGGCCGAGGTCAGCCTCCCCGGAGACCGCGCCCGGGGGCTCCCCAGTCGGGCTATCCTCCGGTACCGCCGCCCAATCGCGACCAGCGCCCCCGAGCAGAACAGGCTATTCCTTCGGATCGCCGCCCTCCAGCCCCTCCGCCCCGTGGCCCTCTACCGCCTCCGCCCGTGCCTGCCTATGCCGTCAATGGGGCTGCCTACAACTTGGAGTCAGAGGGGCTTGATCTCGATCTAGACCTGGACCTGGCGCCGGGTCCGGTGGCGCCTTCGCCGCCGCGCTCTGGAACTGCCCTCTGGGAAAGAGTCGCTAAAAACTGGACCATGTGGTCCTTAATCTCCCTAACGGCTGTGGGTGGGGTGGGAATTGCCTCCGCCGTTAGTCTGTTTCGCATTCCCAACTTGCCCAACTGCCGCGCCATCTTCTGGCCGACCGCATCAGCGACGACGCGCATTCAGTGCGCCCAGGCCTACGCCGAGCAGGGCACTGTAGAGGGTTATCTCGAGGCCATCAAGCTGGTCGAAGAGCTGCCGGAGGATCATCCGCTGCGGAGCGAGATTAATGATCGGGTAGAGGAATGGGCCAGTCGCATTCTCGGCATCGCCGAGGAGACCTTTCAAGCAGGAGATTTGTCAAAGGCCATCAGTATCGCCAAGCAGATTCCCAGCCAAACGGCGGCGGCTGGCCTAGTCAATGACCAGGTCGCTAGCTGGAACACGATTTGGCAAGAGGCAGAGGCTATCTACGAGGCGGCGGAAAGTGACCTAAAAAACGGCAACTTCAAGGACGCCTTTAATAAGGCTATTGCGCTGCTCACGGTGGGCAACCGGCACTGGGAAACTACAAAATACGAGGAGCTCACCAAGCTCATTACCGCCGCCCGCGAAGACCTCAACAAGCTAGGTCAGGCCCGCCGCCTGGCTCGCCGGGAAACGCTGGACGGTTACAAGGAGGCTATCAAGCTGGCTACCGACATTGCGCCGGAGAGCCCTATGTACGCTGAGGCTCAGGAGCTGGTTCGGGAGCTGGGAAACGGCATGCTTGACTTAGCCGAAGCCGCTCTAGAGCGCCAGGATGCCAATGCCGCAACGGAAATCCTCAAGCAAATTCCGGCGCAGGCTAACCTATCGGCAGAAGTCGCTGATTTTCGCACCCTAGCCGATGCCTACCAGCTCTCCTGGCAAGGCGGCTCTAAGGGTATGGAGGGTGCTATCTTACGGCTGCAAAGCATTGGGCAAGACCGCCCGCTCTACGCCAAAGCGCAGTCTTTGATTAGCCGCTGGCAGCGGGAGATTGAGGGCCGCTCTCGCTTGGATTGGGCGCGCCAGATTTCTCAACCTGGCATGGTATCGGACCTGCAGGCTGCGATCGCAGAGGCCCAGCAAATTTCCCGCGACAACCCGATGTGGGATGAGGCTCAGAGCCAGATCGGCGAGTGGCAGGACCAAATCGCCACGGCCGAAGACCAGCCTTACCTAAACCAGGCCGAGCAGCTGGCTCAGTCCGGCAATCTCAGTCAGGCTATCGAAGCTGCCGAACAGGTCCGCTCTGGTCGCCCGCTCTACGGCGAAGCCCAGGCCCTCGTCCGCCAGTGGCGCAACCAGCTGCAGCGCACCGAAGATGCCCCTATCCTGGCCCAGGCCCGTGAGCTGGCTGCTGCTGGTCGCTACCAAGAAGCAGTGTCGATGGCTTCTCAGGTCGGCTCTAATCGGGCGCTCTATGGCGAAGCTCAAGAAGACATCGAGCGCTGGCAGGGGCAGCTGCGGGGCCAGCAGCGGCTCCAGGCGGCCTACCGAGCAGCTGAGGGCGGCACCTTAGATGCGCTCATTTCAGCCATTGGCATTGCCCGCGAGGTGTCCGAAACCAGCCCACAGTACAGTGAGGCGCAGCAGGTTATCAGCCGCTGGAGCTGGGACATCTTCAGGCTGGCAGAAACCGAGTCGCAGTACAGC
>DATNQE010000260.1:0-4498 GCA_036702895.1 Trichocoleus sp.
GCTGGGCGCACCCTGAGCACGGCCCAATTTCCCCCGCCCAGTTTATTCCTCTGGCGGAAGAAACGGGGCTGATCGTGCCCATTGGTGAATGGGTTCTCCAGCAAGCCTGCCGTCAAATGCAGATTTGGCACAAGCAGGGGCTACCGCCGATCCAGGTGTCGGTCAACCTGTCGAGCGTGCAGTTTAACCAGCCTCACCTGGCTCAAACGATTGCCGCAACCCTGGAGCAGGTGGGGCTAAGCGCCAGCGCCCTGGAGCTAGAAATTACTGAGACCGCGTTGATGCAGGATGCTGCCGCTGCGATCGCAATTTTGGCTGACTTTAAGGCGCAGGGGCTCAAGATTGCCATTGATGACTTCGGCACAGGCTACTCCTCCCTGAGCTATCTCAAGCAGTTTCCCATCGACACTCTCAAGATCGATACCTGCTTCGTTCGAGGCGTGACAGCCGACCCCAAAAATCGGGCCATTCTCACCGCCGTCATTCAAATGGCCCATGACCTGCAGCTCACAGTCGTCGCCGAGGGCGTCGAGACCGAGGCCGAACTGGTCCTGCTGGAGAGCTACCGCTGCGACATTGCCCAGGGCTATTACATTGGCCGTCCTATGCCGGCAGACCAGTTTGAGACCTTTTTAGCGACGTTTTTAGCCCAACCCGAACAGGATTTGGGGAAATCTGCCTAAGCTCACGATTAAGGCGCAATTCCTTATAAAAGGCATCAATTGATTCCGTTTCCTTGGGCACACTTTGGAAGAGCCAGGCGGGCCATGCCAATTCGGGTTTTATATGTGGCGACCGTTCAGAAATTTTGTCAGCAATCTACAGACCTACCGCTTTTTGAGCCCTGACTTGGCAATGCGGCAGCAGGTCAACCAGCAGTTGCGATCGCGCCCCAGCCTGAGCGATCAGGAGTGGTTTATCCGCTACTGGACACCGCCTGCGGTTCCCCAAGCTCTACCCCAGAGGCTGATCGAGTTTGTCTACCATCGCCTGGCCGACTACTCGGGTCTCAAGATGGGCCGGGTGCAGCCTGGTGACCACCTGCAGGAAGACCTCCAATTTGCCCTGGTGTGCTGGTTTGACTGGGGGTTGAACCTCTGCGAGGACTTTGAGCACAGTTTCGGTATCGACATCACCGACACCTTTGATGAGACAAACCTCAGTACGGTTGCCGATCTAGTGCAGTACCTGCACCAGCAGCTCCAGGCTCCGGATGCAATCGCCCCTAAAACCAGCCTCTAATCATCGCTTTAAACCCGGCCAGATCCCCCAGCGCCCGAGGTTCCGTTAGAATTCGTTACCGCAGGAACGCCCTCAGCGGCTCCACCAAGATTAGCGCACAAAATTTCGCCGCCGTTTGCTAGGCTAAATCTGGAACGCTTCCTGTTGAGGACACCCATGCCCAGAAGCCAGCGCAACGATAACTTTATCGATAAGTCCTTCACCGTCATGGCAGACATGATCCTCAAGCTCATGCCCGCCAAGCAGCGCGAGAAGGAAGCCTTTGCCTATTACCGCGACGGTATGTCGGCTCAGGCAGACGGGGAGTACGCAGAGGCGATGGAGAACTACCGCGAAGCGCTCACGCTGGAGGATGACCCCTACGATAGGAGCTTCATTCTCTACAACATGGGCCTGATTCACGCCAGCAACGGTGAGCATGACAAAGCGATGGAGTACTATCGGGAAGCCCTCGACCTCAATCCCCGCATGTGCCAGGCGCTTAACAACATGGCTGTGATTTACCACTACAAAGGGGAGCAGGCTGAAGCCTCTGGGGATGTTCAGACCGCTGAGTCTTTTTACGACGAGGCAGGACGCTTTTGGCTAGAGGCCATTCAGATTGCGCCCAACAACTACATTGAGGCTCAAAACTGGCTGAAGAACACCGGCCGGATGAAGGTAGATACGTTCTTCTAAGCCTGCTGCTGAGCTGCCCCGCGAGCGCAAGTGCTCGCCTTTGCCCTTTACTGTCTTGTTCTCCCGCTGGTTTTGCCCATGGCCATGATTGATCTCGATCAGGTTCGTAAAGTTGCCCTGCTGGCTCGTCTCGATCTCACCCCCGAGCAGGAGCAGCAGTTTACCGGCCAGCTCAGCAGCATTTTGGAGTATTTCGAGCAGCTCAACGAACTCGATACCGCTAATGTAGAGCCCACTACCCGGGCTATCGAGCTCAACAACATTACTCGGCCCGACCAGCTGCAAAGCTTTCCTGACCGCGAAGCCATTCTCAGCTGCGCTCCAGAGCGGGAAGAGGACTATTTCAAAGTGCCTAAGATTTTGGATTAACCAGGGCCGCGCTGTCCATCCCTGGCTCTATCCTTGGCTGAGCGCACTTTCGCAACCTGCAGCGGCGCCTCAATGGCTAGAAACAGGTCAATTGCCGTTTGAAAGTGACCTCGATCGCTGGCCGCTCTGGCCTGGTAAGTCAGCCCTAGCTGATAGTGGGCCTCCGCCAGGTCGCATTTAGCGCCCAAATCCTCAAGCAGCGCGATCGCATTCTGGTGATACTCCACAGCCTGCTGCCAATGTCCTCGCAGCCGCTCCAGTCGGCCTAAGCCGCTGAGGGCGTTGGCCTTGATCTGAATGTAATGACCCGCTTCTGCTGCCGCAATCGCTGATGTGAAAAGGCTCTCGGCCAGCTCCAGATCTCCCAGACAGCTATAGGTCTGCCCCAGTAGCTGCATAAAAAAGGCATAGCGACCGCTTTGCGGCTCTTTAAGTTCGCCGGCGCTAACCGCATCTGCTAGAGATTTGGCTGCTTTAGTCTGCCCTTGGTGAACCCGCACCAGCGATAGGCAGGCCACAGCTTTCTCAGCCCAGCGGTGGTGATCGGTGCCTGAAGCCTGATCAATGACCTGCTGCAGGAGTGCCGCTGAGGTGTCGAGATCCCACAGATCCAGGTGGTAGAGCCCCAGGCTGAGCCGAGAGTCTACTGCCAGCATTGTCAAATAGTAGCGGCGGTGCTTCAGCTCGCTCACGTCTGGCGTTCCGTGTAAGCAGGCCTGGGCAATCGCGATCGCATTTTCCTGGCAGCTAATCGCCCCCCGGATGTGACCTGTAATCCAATACAGGTCTCCCAAAATGTTGTATAGCTCGCTAGCATCGGAGTTGCGCCGGGGAATGTGGCTAATGATGGCAGTAATCGCCTCGACCATAGGCTGAATGAGCCCCATGCGGTAGAGCGTGCTGCCCAGGGGCAAAAACTGCTGCCATTGGTTGTCGCGGCTGTGCAAAATCACCCGCGCAGCGGCGGCATAATCTGAGATCGCAACGCAGTGATAATAGGCTTCTAGGGCCTGCAGCGCCTCATCAGTCGAGGTGATGCGCTCAACCTGCTGAGTCCAAAATTCGGCCGCCAGGCGATGGGCCAGCTCCCAGTCCGCGCTCTGTCGCAGACGGGCAATGGCGTTGGCTCGTACCACGGGGTGCAGCCAGTAGCGATCTTTGCAGCACTCCACCAGGGAGCGGTGACGCAGTGATGCCAGAATGGCCCGGTGGCGCTCAGGCGGCAGATCGGCCATCAAGTGCACCATACCCGTTAGCGGCACCCTGGGCACCGCCTGATACCGGTAAACGCCCATACGACAAAACACACGGTAAGCGTCGACATCGAGCGATTGCAAGCGGTTTACCTGACTATCAATCAGATTCTTCAGATCAACCGAGTCGAGCAAGTTCTGGCCCTGCCCCCGCCAGTAAGCCGCCATATCCCCCGCAAAATCAGCGTGAATCACTCCGCAAAGAATTTCCATAGCCTTGGCGTTACCGCCATAGGCGCTGTGCATTGCGTCTAAACTCGCTGCGTCAACGGCGATCTGTCGCTGCTGACAAAACTGTGCCCAGGCTTCTTTTCCCAGTTCCGGCAGGCGGTAGTGCACAGCGCCAATCCCCGGCTCACACAGGCGATCACGGCTGGTGATTAGCGTTACAGCCCGGCTGCGGCCATCGCTTAGCACCCGCAGAAGCTCCTGATAGCGGCGGTGGGTCGGCACAAAGCAGCCCTTTTCATCTAGGGCAGGCTCCAGGTTGTCGATCAAAATGCCGACTCGAAACTGAGCTAGCTGCCGCTTGAGCCGCCCCAAAGTAATGCCAAACTCACGCCCCGGCTCAACCCCAAAGTCCTGCTTGAGCCACTCCTCGACCACCCGCTCCACCGGCAAAATGTCGGCGGTTTCCTTGGCCATCAGCAGCTCTAGCACATGGTCAAAGGGGCGATAGCTGAGGTAGTGCTGCGCCAGGGTCGTTTTACCCAAGCCGCCTTCCCCCTGAATCACCAGCAGCCGATGGCCCTGCCCAATCAGCTGGTCGAGCTCCGCTAGGGACTGGGTCCTACCAACAAAGCCGATTTCTGTAGAACCGCCTTGGGCTGTGGGGAAGTCTTCAACAGCAGGTCTGGTGAAACTCGCTGGGGCGATACTTCCTATTTGCCGCTCCAGAACAGAGCGCAGGTTGCCCTTGGTGACCCGTTCCCCCAACCTCTCCGAAAGCAGCTGCC
>DATNQE010000297.1:0-3983 GCA_036702895.1 Trichocoleus sp.
GCTTCACAGGCAGCGAAGTAACATTTCCCCCCTTTCATAGCGAAAAGAGCGGCTCACCTTTTTCTGGAGCTTTTGCTCCTGATTCACACTTGTGAAATGGTTAGCCTCTCTATTTTTCTCTGGTAACAAAATCGCGTTTACCTCTACCTGGAAGAAGTGACTCCCATGCCCTCCCACAATGTCATTATTGGTGCTGGCCCAGCTGGTTTGACCGCTGCCTATGAGCTGGTTAAGCGGGGTGAAACCGCTGTAGTTTTGGAGCAGGCTGACAAGGTCGGCGGCATCTCCCGCACAGAAATGTATAAAGGCTACCGGTTTGATATTGGTGGCCACCGTTTTTTTACTAAAGTAGCTGCTGTGCAGCAGCTTTGGCAGGAGGTCATGGGCTCGGACTTTATTAAAGTCCCCCGGCTCTCTCGCATTTATTATCGGGGCAAGTTCTTCAACTATCCGCTGTCAATAGCAAACACGCTCCTTAACCTGGGCCCTGTTAACAGCGCATTCATTGTCCTGAGCTACCTGAAGGCGCGGCTCAAAGTAAGGCTTAACCCTGGTTCTGAAGCGGAAAACTTTGAGGATTGGGTAACAGAGCGCTTTGGCGGTCGTCTGTATCGTACTTTCTTCAAAACCTACACCGAAAAAGTGTGGGGCATTCCCTGCAACAAAATTCAGGCCGAGTGGGCAGCCCAGCGAATCAAGGGGCTGTCGCTGAAGAAAGCAGTAATCAATGCGCTGGTTGGCAGCAACGATACTAAGACGCTGATTAAGGAATTTGACTACCCGCTGCTGGGGCCGGGCATGATGTGGGAGAAGTTCCAGGCAAGTATTGAGGCCAAAGGCTCCCCTGTCTACTTAAATACTCGGGTAACTCGGATTGAGCATGACGGCCGCCGCATTCAAACGGTCTTTGCTCAGCGGGGTGATACCCCCTTGACTCTTAAGGGCGACAACTTCATTTCAAGCATGCCCATCACGGCTTTAGTACGGTGCCTAAACCCCGCCCCGCCCACAGCAGTTTTGCAGGCGGCAAGCGGTCTTAAGTATCGAGACTTTTTGATTGTTTCGCTGATCATCGATCGCCCCCACTTATTTCCTGACAACTGGATTTATATCCACAGTCCTGAATTTAAGGTGGGGCGAATCCAGAACTTTAAGAACTGGAGCCCGGCTATGGTGCCCGATGCCAGCAAGACCTGTCTAGGTATGGAGTATTTTTGCAGCGAGGGCGATGCCCTATGGGAGCTTTCGGATGAGGAACTCATTCGGTTGGCTAGTCGAGAAGTCGTTGAATTGGGGCTGATCGATCAGAGATCTGCTGTGGAGGACGGCGTGGTGCTGCGGCAGCGCAAGGCCTATCCTGTCTATGACGGAGAATACCGCCAGCATTTGCAGGTGCTAAAGGACTATCTCACTCAGTTTGAGAACCTGCAAACGGTGGGGCGTAACGGCATGCATCGCTATAACAACCAGGATCACTCCATGCTGACCGGGCTGCTGGCGGCCAGAAATATTCTGGGAGATGCCCATGACCTATGGGATGTCAACACTGAGCGCTCCTACCACGAGGACTTTACTAAAGAGCAGTGGTCCCAGCTCAAGCGGCAGAGGAAAGAGGCCTATGCCGCTTGAGGCCCAACTTGCCTGTTCCTAGAAATGCACCGTTGCGACGTGAGTAGATCGAAAAATGGCTTCCCCTTCTGTTCAGGATGCCTTGTCACAAGATGCCGACATAGCGAACCATCAACCGCTGGTTTCGGTAATTATTCCGGTATTTAATGACGCTCAGCGGCTCCGAACCTGTTTGGCGGCTCTAATGAACCAAACTTATCCGCCCTCTCGGTATGAAATTATCGTGGTGGATAACGGCTCTGAGCCGTCACAGCAGGCGGCCGCCGTGGTGGCAGCTGTGACAGCTGAGCAGGTTAGCAAGCTCGCTGTTGGCACCGGATTGGTAAGGGATATTAGGGTCTCTAAGGCCTCTCCTGCAGCCGAGCTTTCACCTTCCATCCTGACGGCCTACGAATCTGTACCGGGTTCCTATGCCGCCCGCAATCGGGGCTTGTCCTTAGCCCGTGGGGAGGTAATTGCCTTTACCGATGCTGACTGCATTCCGGCTCCGGACTGGTTGGCGGAAGGGGTGCAGGTGCTTACCCGTAATCCCAACTGCGGTTTAGTTGCAGGAGCGGTGCAGCTATTTTTCCGCAATCCTAAGCGCCCTACTATGGTTGAGCTCTATGAGAGCGTTACAGCACTGCAAAAGCGAGAGTTTGTGGAGCGGCACCACTATGGCGCTACGGCTAATGTCTTTACCACTCGGCAGGTCATTGAGCAGGTCGGTGGCTTTGATGCTGAGCTTAAGGCGAGAGGGGATGTGGAGTGGGGGCAGCGGGTCTACGCCCACGGTTACCAGCAGATTTACGCCGAATCCGTGGTGGTGCACCATCCGGCTCGGGCCTCTCTACGGGAGCTCTACATTCGCACGTGCCGTTTAGCTGGAGGAGTTTACGACCTGCAGCGCCAGCAGACCAAATCGGTTTGGCAGCGTCAGCTGGTTTTTGGGCGTAGTTTAGGTCAAGACTTGGTGCCGCCTGTGTTTTTTGTCATCAATACCTTTTTAGACCCGGGCTTAAAGGGCGTGGGCCAAAAGCTGAAGGTGTCGTGGGTCATGGTGATGGTGCGCTGCATCAGCGCCTGGGAAAAGGTCAGGCTAAAACTGGGCGGTACATCGAGCCGTCTTTGAGGAGGACTATGCGAATTGCGTTTGTAGTAGGTCATTTTCCCCGGCTGTCGGAGACCTTTATTCTCAACCAGGTGACGGGGTTGCTGGAGCGGGGCCACGAGGTCGATATCTATGCTGACCAGGTGGAGGACTGGGCGAACGTGCACCCTGACGTGAACCGTTACCGCCTCTGGGAGCGCACGTATCCTATGGTGGCGGTGCCCAAGAATTACGTGTGGCGCGTTTTAGAGGGGCTTTGGCTGGGGTTAACCCACTTGCCCCGGGCTCCTCGACTGGTTTTGCGATCGCTCAATATTTTCCGGTACGGCCTACAGGCGGCCAGCCTATGGCCCCTCTACGCGGCTGTCTCGCTAAAGCCAAATCCCCAATACGACATCATCCACTGCCAGTTTGGTACCCAGGGGTACCGGGGGCTGGCGCTTCAGCGTTTGCTGCGACCGTTGCCAAAGCTGATCTTGATGTTTCGGGGACACGACATTAGCTGCTACGTGAATCAGGGGGGCGATCGAGTTTACCGCTACCTCCTTGGACGCGTTGATTATTGCCTGGCCAACTGTGAATTTTTCCGCCAGCGGGTAATTGAGCTGGGCTGCGAACCGGCGCAGATCGCGGTGCATCGCTCGGGTTTAGATCCGAGCAAGTTCGCTTTTCGGCCCCGGCACCAGCCCCTAGAGGGACCTGTGAACATTGCTACCGTGGGCCGGTTGGTGGAGAAAAAAGGAATTGAATACGCTATTCGAGCCGTAGCCCAACAGGCGGCTCGTTACCCCGACCTGGTATATCGCATCGTGGGTGACGGGCCGCTACGCCCTGCCCTAGAGGCGCTCATCCACGAGCTGGAAGCTGAGGACTACATCCACCTGGTGGGTTGGAAAAACGAGGCTGAAATCATTGAGCTGCTTGACGCATCCCACCTGTTTATTGCCCCTAGCGTCACCGCTGCTGACGGCAATCAGGATGCGCCGATAAACGTGCTTAAAGAGGCGATGGCGATGGGGCTACCTGTGCTGAGCACGTTCCACGGCGGCATTCCCGAGCTAGTGCAGGACGGTGTATCGGGCTACCTAGTGCCGGAGCGAGATAGCGAGGCCCTGGCGGCTCGCCTGAAGGATCTGCTCGACCATCCGGAGCGTTGGGAGGCCATGGGTCAGGCCGGGCGTGCCTATGTCGAGGCGCACTACAACATTGACACCCTTAATGACCGGCTGGTGCAGGTGTATGAGCACCTGATGGAGGCTGATTC
>DATNQE010000304.1:0-5435 GCA_036702895.1 Trichocoleus sp.
GTGCGAGCCTGTGTTCACTACCTGACCCTGGAGTTGGAGATTGATGCTCTGACTGCCGAGATAGCCTCGCTGCTGTGAGCCAGGATCAGGCAGTGTCTTTAGGGGCTGCCGGGCGAGAGGTTTGATAGGCTTTCAGGGCAAAGCGGATAGCGACTAGCAGCATGACGGTCACAACGACCAGAACGACCAGCGGCAGGGCTAGGGCCAGCAGCGAGAGCAACACAGCCCCCAGGATTTCTGCGATCGCAATTAGAAAGTTCGTGAGTCCGCCCGTTGTGGCCGTTGAGACGAGTCGGGTGAAGCCGCTCAGGCCTCTGACTGTGGCTGCTGTGCCGCCACCTGCAATAATGGCTAGGCTCCATTGGGCAAAGGGATCAAGCTGGTTAGTGGCCAGGGCCATTAGCAGCGTGCCAGCAACGGTTGCCAGCGGCAGCGCCACAGTCTCGGCGAGGGCGTCTAGCCAGGGAATGAAGTAGATCAGCATCTCAACGGCCAGGGCTACCAGCAGGCCAACAAAAGCCGGATACGTACCGAGCCAGCTCAAGTTGTCCGCCAGCGGAACGTGACCAAACAGAGCGACGGCGCTCAGCACCCAAAACGGCGCAACAATTCGAAAGCCTGCCGCCGCGCCTAGGCCTAGACCAATGCCGATGCTCTCAAGCAAGTCCATAGGAAAATTGAAAAGCGCTCTCTAAACCCTAGCTTTCCTAGCGCTGACCTGCATGGGCAATCGGCCCCAACCAGGGCTTCACCTACCAGGGCAAGCGGCTGCCGTCCCAGGAGAAGAATGCGCCGCTGTCTTGCTCCTCCAGACCCTCGATGATCCTCATCAGCTGAGAGACGGTTCGTTCTACGGGAAACAGCTTTTCTGGGGGAACGCCCCGCTGAAACGGCTGCGAGAGCTGAGTATCGGTGGTACCCGGATGAAGCAGCGCCAGGATGGTTTTAGGACTCTTACGCCGATATTCAATTGCAGCGGTTTTCATCAGCATGTTGAGCGCTGCTTTGGAGGCGCGATAGCCATACCAGCCCCCCAGTTCGTTGTCGCCAATGCTGCCGATCTTGGCCGAGATTGCCGCTAGCACGCTAGGGTCCTTGTGCTTGAGTAGGGGCAGGCAGTGCTTGGCGACCAGGGCCGCCCCAATGCTGTTGATTTGGAAATAGCGCAGCATGCTCTCGGGGTTGAGCTGGCTAAGGCTCTTTTCAGGCTGTAGCGGTCCATCGTGCAGCAGCCCTACGCAGGAAACGACTAGATGAAGCTGCGAACTCTCTGTCCCGATGTGCGCGGTTGCTGCCGCAATTTGGGCCTCCTCCGTAATATCAACAGGCAGGCACCGCAGCCGCTCTGGATCGTTCTTTTGAAGATCCAATAGGGCTGTGGTAGGGTTGCGGTAGGTGGCATACACACGCCGCCAGCGCCCATCTTGCAGCAGCTGGCGGACAAAACCAAGGCCAATGCCCTGGCTAGCTCCCACAATCAGCGCATTAGCCTGGGGCGGTGTGGGCAGGGTCTCTCCAAAAGTCATAGGGATGTATCTGGGTGCGAAAGCGGCTCTAACCTGCAGCCTGTTCATCAGGCCCATACAGGCTATCTACAAGCATGAGGCTTTTCGCTGCCGTTTGCAGAGATACATCTGCTTGTCAGCTTGCCGTGCTGTTTCAGCTAGCGTCATGCGGGGTGATCGCACCGCCCAGCCAATGGAGGCCGAAATGCCAGCTCTCTGCAGGGCTGTTTGTACTCGGCTGACTACCTGATTTTTGTCAGGCCCCTTAAACTCGACCACCAAAACCGCAAACTCGTCCCCGCCCAATCGAGCCACAATGTCGGTCTGCCCAACAGCGCGTTTAAGGCAATCGGCAGCCTGACGGATGAGCTGATCTCCATGGGCATGCCCGAGGCTGTCGTTGGCCTGCTTGAGATTATCGAGATCCATTGTCAGGACGAGTGCGGGGCTGCCAAAGGTTTTGCAGCGCTCCTCTTCTACCGTCAGCGCGCCTTCCCACCCCCGGCGGTTGTAGAGCCCGGTTAAAAAGTCAACCTGCGCCTCGTGCCGTGCTTGCTGCAGACTGCGGCTGACGGCCTGGTAATTCATTTCAGTTGCCAGGAGGGTGCTCAGCAGCCGCGCCTGCAGATGCAGCAGTGGTAGGGCCTGCTCAATCGCGTCTGGTTGAGGGTGGGGATCGATGGCGCAAAGGGTGCCAAATAGGCTGCCATCAGGCCACTGCAGCGGAATGCCGATGTAGGCAGCAATGGATAATTGGCGGCTAATGGGAGCAGCAGCGTAGGCCTCAATTTCAACCGAGCGCGGAGCAATCTGAGGCCCTTCACCCCTCACCATGCGATCGCAAAAAGAGTCCGTCCACCGCAGCACGTCCCCATCGTGAACGCTGTATACACTGGACTCACTGACCAAGACAATCCAGTCTTGGCCTTCGGTACGAGTAATCATCCAAAGGCCAAACCCAAGCTGGGCCTGCAGGAACTTCAGAATGTGCTGGGCAGCCTCACGAAAGCCTTGAAACGGCTTGACGGGATCAGGAAAAAATGGATAAACAGACAATTCGGAGCCTCTCAAAGCCCTCTAGTTCTGGTGTTCCCAGTTTCGCGGGCAGGTGCTACTCAAACTTGTCAAACTTCATCTAACTAAAAAGCTACAGCGGGGATCACCGGGACGACAAGCGCCATTGTGTTTTGCAAGCAACATGAAACGTCCTAACGGCTCCAAAGGCATAACAGAGCGCGGCAATCTCGCGGTATAGCTTGTGTTGAGCGAGCTAGGACGTTTTAACCTGGGGGTTAATCACCGAAATCAGCGACACGCTAAATAGGTGCTTTGTCAAATGACAAAGCACCCTACATATCTGCTGCAGCTGGGTCTCCTTTAACCGATTACGAGGTGATTACGGCTTAGAGCGAGCTAGAGTTCAAGCTTTCAGCTTCTTCGGCCGTCTGCGGCAGGTGCAGGCCGCACTCCTGCTTAAGACCCTTAAAACGGGTGCTGCGCTCATCGGAATCGGCTGCTGTGAGAGGCCGACTAGAGTGCCAGTCACCGACAGTGACGTAGCCGCGATCAAACAGAGGATGATACGGCAGATCGTGGGCCACTAAGTAGTCGTATACGTCCTTTGAGCTCCAGTGCAATATGGGCAGGATCTTATAGCGCTCGCTCTGCATGCCAATGGGCTGTAGAGTCTTGCGATGGTCAGTCTGGTTAGAGCGCAGACCAGCCAGCCAGGCTGTAGCCCCCAGTTCCTTGAGGGC
This sequence comes from Trichocoleus sp., assembly GCA_036702895.1. Classification (GTDB taxonomy): domain Bacteria; phylum Cyanobacteriota; class Cyanobacteriia; order Phormidesmidales; family Phormidesmidaceae; genus JACVSF01. Next base: position 3,263 of record DATNQE010000304.1, read on the forward strand.
GCGCTGCATCGGCTCAACCTTGCGAATCTGGTCGTAACGGTTGAGTGACTCTACCTCAGAGTGCTCCCAAAGCCTGCCGTGGAGTGCTTCCATACGAGCTGGACTCAAAGGCGACTGGTAGACGTGCAGGTTGAGGTTGAGCCGCTTGGTCATCTCGTCGGCAAAGCGGTAGGTTTCCGCTGGTAAATAGCCAGTGTCCACCCAAATCACGGGCAAGTTGGGCGCTACCTGGGTGCCTAGGTGCAGCATGACGGCAGACTGAATGCCGAAGCTGGTGCTCATCACCAGGCCGTCTCCGAAGGTATCTATTCCCCACTGCACTAGCTTCACGGCGTCAGCATCGCTAAACTTTTGGTTAAGCGCGTTGAGGTCTAAAGCTAGAGGCTCTCGGTGTGTGTCGTGCTGTAGCATCGCCTCCGTCATGAGGCACTCCCTATCCGAAACGAAATTTTCCAGCAGGGCACAAATGCCTAGCCGGTAACAAACCATTTCTGCATCATAATCGAAATTGCCTCCGCCTTCGGCAGTTCCTGCTGCGGCTGCATGAGGCTGCTGCTTAACGGGCTGGTGCTGCCCACCTCTTAACCCAGTCTCTAACTCAATCTCTGGGGAGATTTAGAGTCTCTAACCCCTAAGTGGGTTCCCGCCAGAGATAGATTACCCGTCTAGCGGTCTCTGTTAGCCTTTTTCAAAGCTCTACTTTTTTACAAGCTCATCAGCTAGGGGCACCAGCTTGTCTGGATTGCTGGTCCCTCTCCATGTCAGCGGCAACTTTGGGGAGCCCGCTGAGTTCTTTAATCTCGGCTCAAATTCTCTATTTTTCAACGGAGCTTTGGTGTATGCACGTCGCGGTGTGGCCTGGAGACGTATACCCGTTAGGGGCCTCTTGGGATCAGAAAGGTACGAACTTCGCTCTATTTTCGGAAAATGCAACGGCGGTAGATCTCTGCCTGTTTGATAAAAACGGCGAGGAAACCAGAGTTCCGCTGACAGAGGTTAGCAACTTCGTCTGGCACGGCTATCTGCCGGGTATTGGGCCAGGTCAGCAGTACGGCTACCGGGTGCATGGCCCCTATGCTCCCCATGAAGGGCACCGCTTCAACCCGAATAAGCTGCTGATTGATCCCTACGCTAAAGCGATCGCAGGAGAGGTCGAAAACGGCCCGGAGCTATTTGGCTATGACTGGGAAAGCCCGGATGAAGATCTTTCCTACTCAGATCTAGACAGCGCCGCATTGATGCCCAAGTCAGTGGTGGTGGATGAGAACTTCGACTGGGAAGGTGACCGCCTGCTGCGGACGCCTTGGCATGAAACCGTGATTTATGAGGTGCACGTCAAGGGCTTCACCAAACTCCACCCAGACATCCCAGAGGAACTGCGGGGCACCTATGCGGGTGTGGCTCACCCAGTGGCGATTGAGCACCTACAGCGGTTAGGCGTTTCGGCGGTTGAGCTGATGCCGATTCACCACTTCCTGTCAAAGCCAGGCCACTTGGCGGACAAGAATCTGCGCAACTACTGGGGCTACGACTCTATCAATTACTTCGCGCCCTTCTCCGAGTACAGCTCTGGCGGTCGTCTAGGAGAGCAGGTCACCGAGTTTAAGGAGATGGTGAAGGCGCTCCATGCCGCCGGGATTGAAGTCATCCTTGACGTGGTCTACAACCACACCGGAGAGGGCAATCATCTGGGGCCAACCCTTTCCCTACGCGGGGTAGATAACGTCAGCTATTACCGCCTGGTGGAGGGTGACGCCCGCTACTACATGGACTTCACAGGCTGCGGCAACTCTCTACACATGCGCAGCCCTCAGGTGCTCAAGCTGATTATGGACAGCCTGCGCTACTGGGTCAGCGAGATGCACGTAGACGGCTTCCGCTTTGACTTAGCTTCAGCGCTAGCGCGGGAGCTGTACGACGTAGATCGGCTATCGGCCTTCTTTGACCTCATTCACCAAGACCCTGTGCTGGCTGGAGTAAAGCTGATTGCTGAACCATGGGATGTGGGTACGGGCGGTTACCAAATCGGCAACTTCCCGGTGAACTGGTCAGAGTGGAACGGCAAGTACCGCGACTCCGTGCGCGACTTCTGGCGCGGCGAAGATGAAATGCTGGGCGAGTTTGCCTACCGCTTAACCGGTAGCCCAGATCTGTACTTCCAGATGAATGGACG
>DATNQE010000317.1:0-2375 GCA_036702895.1 Trichocoleus sp.
TGCAGCTCCTCCACGCTCATGCAGGTACCGCCTTGGGCGCCTGCCATTGAAGTAATGTGCTCCTCCATGAGCGTGCCGCCAATGTCGTTGCAGCCCCAGCGTAGGGCTTCGGTTGCGCCCTCTAGGCCCAGCTTGACCCAGCTAGGCTGATGGTTAACGATCCAGTTGCCCAGGTAAATGCGGGCTACAGCAGTGAGCTTGAGAGCATCTGCCAGTACGGGCTGATCGCGGCCCACCCGTTTGCGCAGTGGCTTGGGGGCTTCCTGCCCGACAAAGGGCAGCAGGATGAACTCTGTGATGGCCGCCGGATAGCCCGCCTCTAGAGACTGGCGCTGGCGCTGGCGCAGCTGCTCTAGGTGCCCAATCTGCTGCGCTGGGGTTTCAATGTGCCCTGAGAGCATTGTGCTGGTGGTGGGGAGGCCGACTTCGTGAGCCAGACCAATAATTTCTAGCCAGGTCGCCGAGTTAATTTTTTCAGGACAAAGAATCTTGCGAACGTCATCGTCGAGTACCTCAGCGGCAGTACCCGGCAGCGAGTTCACGCCGCCATCTCGCAGAGCCGTCAGCACCTCTCGATAGCTCAGGCCGTCTTCGCGGGCAATAAACTGCACCTCCTGCGGCGAAAAGGCGTGCAGGTGCAGCTCGGGAAATTTGTCCTTAATCGTGCGAAGAATCTGAAGGTAGTACTTCAGGGAGCTATCCTCGATTTTGGCATAGGGGTTGAGCCCGCCCTGCATACAGATTTCGGTGGCCCCTCGCTGCACGCCATCGGCCGCTTTCTCTAAAATCGGCCCCCAGTCAAGCCAGTAGGCGCCCTCTTGAGCCTGGTCTCGGCGGAAGGCGCAAAAGCTGCAGTGCTGCTCACAGATATTGGTGTAGTTGAGGTTGCGGTTGACCACGTAGGTCACCGTATTGCCCACCTGGCGGTGACGCAGTTCGTCTGCGGCGCTGCGAATGGCCTCGATGGCATCCGGCTCCTGAGCCGCCAGCAGCACCAGCCCCTGCTCTGGGGTCAAGTCTGCTCCCGTCAACGCCTGCTCAAGAATTGCCGTGATCGTCATTGCCATGCGCTTTACCAGTGCCTCACCGTCTTAATATCAATTGTGGCGGTTAATCGCAACTATCGACTGGAACCGTGACGACCCAGCGCACCGGTGCTATCTAAGCGTCATTGAGGAAGCCATCACGGGTCGGTATAGCGCTTACAGCATTGTTTCACTATTAACGGGGAGGGGAATTGCCGTGACGACTGACATGCAGCCGACAGGCTCACGCAGCGAACTGCGCGATCTGGTGCGATCTCAGCTAGAAATTCTCCTGGCCCAAAAAAACTTTGAGGGGGCTAAAACTCTGCTGCGCCCGGTGCAGGAGGTAGACATTGCCGAAGCCATTGAAGGGCTGCCCCAGTCGATGCAGGTGATCGCCTTTCGCCTCCTGCCTAAGGCCGAGGCGATTGAGGTCTACGAACACCTCAGCTCAGACATTCAGCAGTCGCTGATTGAGCAGTTCCGCGACCAGGAGGCCCTGGAAGTAGTGGAAAAGATGTCCCCCGACGACCGAGTCAGCCTGTTTGACGAGCTGCCCCCCCGACTGGTGCGGCGCATGCTCTCCCAGCTCAGCACCGAGGAGCGGCGCACCACCTCCCTACTGCTGGGCTACCGCGCTAATACCGCAGGCCGCCTGATGACGCCTAAGTTTATTTCCCTGCAGGCGGATCTGACGGTGGCTAAGGCCCAAGAGCGCGTGCGGCAAAAAGCGCGAGACGCCGAGCTGAGCTACTACATCTACGTCACCGATGCGGCCAAAAAGCTGGTGGGCACCGTGTCCTTTCGGGATTTGGTGTTGGCCTACCCTGACCAAATCATCGCCGACATCATGGGTCGGGACGTGGTCTACGCCGACACCGACACCGATCAGGAAGAAGTCGCTGACCTAATCGCCCGCTACGACTTAATTGCCCTGCCGATTGTTGACCGTGAGCAAAACCTGCTGGGCGTGGTCACCGTAGACGACGTGCTCGACATCGTTCAAGAAGAAGCTACCGAAGACATCTACAAAATGGGTGCGGTACAGGCCGTAGGCGAGAACTACTTTGAGAGTGGCCTGCTGGCAGGCACTCAGAAGCGAATTCTCTGGCTAATTATTCTGCTGCTCATTAGCGCGGTCACCATTTTCATCCTGAGCAGCTACACTCCCCTTCTGAGCCGGCTGCTCAGCCTCACCTTTTTTGTACCCCTGCTGATCGACGCAGGGGGTAACGTTGGTGCCCAGTCCTCTACCGTCGTGATTCGCGGTCTCAGCACCGATGAGCTGCGCTACCGCCAACCCGTCGGCGTACTGCTGCAGGAGCTCTTCTCCGGCGGACTGCTGTCCGG
>DATNQE010000331.1:0-5517 GCA_036702895.1 Trichocoleus sp.
GTCTGGCTACGCCGTAGACGTTGTGGCCTCCAAGGCAGTAGCTATGGTGTGGCAGGCAGAGCAGGGCGTGCAAATGCCCCTACAGCCTGCCCAACAGGCCCAGTTTTGGCGGCAGCAGGCGGAGGTGCCAGAGTCCGGCACCCTGCGCTGCCATCCCTTTGGCGATGTGGGAGCGACTCTAGCCAGCGGCTCCTTCCGCACCGCCGGAATGCTGGTAATTCCCTGCAGCATGAGCACGGTGGCCAAGTTGGCTGCTGGGTTGAGCTCTGACTTGCTGGAGCGAGCCGCCGACGTGCAGCTCAAGGAAGGGCGCAAGCTGGTGCTGGTGCCCAGAGAAACCCCCTTTAGCCTCATCCACCTGCGCAACCTGACTGCGCTGGCAGAGGCTGGCGCCCGCATTGTGCCCGCCATTCCCGCCTGGTACCACAATCCCCAGACTGTAGAGGACCTGGTGGATTTTGTAGTGGCCCGCGCGTTGGATCAGTTTGAGATCGACTGTGTGCCGCTAAAGCGGTGGGAGGGAAGGTAGGAGGAAGGCAGAGGGCAAAGGGCAGAAGGGAAGGCAGAGGAAGGCAGAAGGTACAGAAAAGGCAGGGTGGGCACCGCCCACCGACCCACATCACCAAGGGAGCAGAAGCGCGTTTGGTCGGCAAGGAGGCCCATTTCGTACAATAAACAGGGCAAGCAAAAGGCAGTGCTATGGCAACTTCCCGTCTTCTCGTTGTTCTCCTGCTGCTGGTGGCAGTGGCGCTGCTGGCGTTTCAAAATACGGCCCCGGCACTGCCGCTGGTGTTTTTGGGACTGCGCACCCAGGCGTATCCGCTGGCGTTTTGGCTAGTCGGCGCGATCGCACTCGGATCGCTCACTTCCCTGGTGATGGTCGTCCTGACAACAGCCGGAAGTCCTGTTTCTGAGAGCGGTCGTCGCCCGCCCAATCGCTATGGTCGCCGCATTCCCTACGACCCTAACCCCTCTCCCGGTCCCGGCACGGCTCGGGACTTTACCGCAAACGCTTCCGGTCAACGGCCGAGCGCTGAGCGCGGGCAGCGGCCCCCGGAACCAGCCGGTGGCGGAGAGTGGGGGGAGTGGACCAACCTGCAGTCTCCCAGCCAGTGGGATGACTGGAGCCAGGTGGAACGGCAGGCGTCGGGCCAGGCCGATCAAGGCAACCCAACCCAAAACCGTTCCCGCTGGGGCTTTGGTCGCGGCCCTGACCCAACCCAGCGGGCCAATGAGTCCTGGCAGGAGATTTCTGAAGGCTGGGACGACCTGGAGAATGTGCGCTACCGGGCCCGAGGCGTGAGCCCTGTTGCCGACGCCCTCGACGAGCTAGAAGAGGGCTGGGACGATGATCGAGGCATCCGGGATAGGGCGCGATCGCAAGATTACGAGCCTAACCAGGCTCCCAAACGGGTTTACCGCGACGGCTCCATTTACTCTTACAGCTACCGTGACGCTCCGTTAGACCCTTCGGATCAGGACTACGACCCCGAAGAGTATGACGACGAGCCCAATGCCTCCGGCGATCTGCAAGATCCGAGATTGGCAGACGATGGTGTCGTCGATGCCGATTACCGGGTGATTATTCCGCCGTACCGCCCCCTTGAGGTGGATACTGAAGAACCAGATGCCAACAGCGCTAACTATGGCGATGACGATTTTGACGATGACGACGATTGGGTAGACGGCCCTCCTAGCCGCTAATCTCCCCTTTCCCCCTCAGCCCAACCCTTCCTGCCCTGGCTATTTGTGGATTGGTGGGCCGTGCCCACCCTACTCTCCTCCCTTCTCACCCTTAAAAAATGACTCGTTCCGACTTTCTCAAGGGCGTTAACCTCTACCTCGTTGGCATGATGGGTGCGGGCAAAAGTACCACAGGCCAAGCCCTAGCCAATGCCCTGGGCTACCGCTTTTTCGACACCGACACCCTGATTGAAAAAGCCACGGGTCAGACCATTGCCGAAATATTTGAAGCCCAGGGAGAAGTCGCTTTCCGCAAGCTCGAGACCCAAGTGCTCTCTCAACTCTCGGCCTACACTCAACTCGTGGTCGCCACTGGCGGCGGCATTGTCACCCAGCAGATGAACTGGAGCTATTTGCAGCATGGTGTAGTGGTCTGGCTAGACGTGCCGCTCAACCTGCTGATGCAGCGGCTGCAGGGAGATACTCAGCGGCCTTTGCTGCAGCGGCCAGATTGGCCCCAAACGCTGGAGGCACTGCTAGAGCAGCGGCTGCCGCTCTACAGCCAGGCAGATGTGCGGGTGACGGCAGCCGCAGGGGAGGATGGGGCTGCGATCGCAGCTCGCGCTCTAGATCTCCTGCATCAGCGCGTTGAGCAGGACCGCAGCGAGCGTCTACCGCCTGACCTATAGCTAAATGTAAGGACCTCAGGATGAGGCTTTAGATGCGGCTCTGCGGGCTTTTGATACACTACAGGGATAAATTTTGCCTGCGTCCAGCCGTCTTTTAGCGCCGCCTATGTTGCCGTCTATCCCCATTCCCAAAAAAGAGCTGACCCAAGAAGAAGCTGCCGCCAGAGTCCAGATTCTCAGCGAGGCGTTGCCCTACATCCAGCAGTTTCGGGGCCGCACAGTGGTGGTGAAATATGGCGGGGCCGCCATGAAAGACGGCAGCCTCAAGGCCGATGTCATCCGCGACATTGTCTTTATGGCCTGCGTAGGCATCCGGCCCGTGGTGGTGCATGGCGGCGGCCCCGAGATCAACACCTGGCTGGGCAAGCTGGGCATTGAGCCCCAGTTCAAAGACGGTCTGCGAGTAACCGATGCCCCCACAATGGATGTGGTGGAAATGGTGCTGGTCGGCCGGGTCAATAAAGAGCTTGTCTCGCTGATTAACCAGGCAGGCGGCCAGGCCGTAGGCCTCTGCGGTAAAGACGGCAATCTGATCATGGCACGACCCCAGGGCAACCAAGACATCGGCTTTGTAGGCGAGGTCAGCAGCATTGACGCGCAAATTCTCAAGTCCCTGGTGGAAGCGGGCTACATTCCGGTGGTCTCCAGCGTTGCCGCCGATGAGAAGGGGCAGGCTTACAATATCAACGCCGACACCGTCGCCGGAGAAATTGCCGCCGCTCTAGGGGCCGAAAAGCTGATTTTGCTCACCGATACGCGCGGCATTTTGCGCGACTACAAAGACGCCTCAACGCTGATTCACAAGCTCGACATTCAGCAGGCGCGGGAGCTAATCGACGACGGCACTGTCGCAGGCGGCATGATTCCCAAAGTCAACTGCTGCGTGCGATCGCTGGCCCAGGGGGTAGGAGCTGCCCACATCATCGATGGCCGCGTGCCCCACGCCCTACTGCTGGAAATCTTCACCGACCTGGGCATTGGCTCGATGCTGGTGGCCTCTGAGTTTCGAGTTTAGAGCCCACCCTTCCTCCATAAGAAGAGTTTTGGTTGGGAAAGCAGAAATTCTCCTGGGAGTGGTGTCGGGGCTAGCAGAGGCGGGGTAACCGGTCGGCAATCTATGGGCGCTGGTAGGTTTAGTGTCAATTGACAATGGGTCCTTCGCCGGAGTCGAAGGCGTCTCGGATGCGCTCCAGGTGGTGCTCCATCACGTCCATCTGCTCCAGTTCGGCCAGGGAGAAATAGCCATACTCGGTAGTTTCATCCCTAGGGCGTAATTGGCCTGCGATCGCATCCACTACAAAATTGAGCGCCACAATCTGGCAGCACTCCCCGTCGGCATACTCCAGCAGGCAGTGAGGATCGCTGTAAATGCCGCTTAGCCGGGTAATGGTGCCGTGCAGCCCAGTTTCTTCGAGAACCTCCCGCAGACAGGCCTCAACAATGCTCTCCCCTAGGTCCATGCAGCCACTCGGCAGGCTCCAGCAGCTACTGCCAGCGCGGCGCGTCAGCAGCACTTTGTGACCGCTGGCATCCAAAATGGTGGCCGAGCAGCCCACAGTTACATGACCCGTTTTCCCTATACGCTCGCTGTAAACCAGATTCGCCATATTCTGTTCCTTGTCCCGTTGAAACAAAATCGTTGTCAACATTAAACCCGCACTGCCGGAGAGTTTCCGGTGATAGCAGCCAGGTTCTAGGAACATTCACAAAACCATTAGGATTTGAGAAGTAGGCAGTTACAGCGGTAGGGGCTCGGGGCTATGGCGGCAGTTGTGATTGTGGGCAGCGGCATTGGTGGTTTGTGCTGCGGGGCGCTGCTGGCGCACTACGGTTTGGAGGTCGTCGTCTGCGAAAGCCACACTATTGCGGGAGGCGCAGCTCACGGCTTTGAGCGCGGCGGCTTTCGATTTGACTCTGGCCCATCGCTGTACTCAGGGCTCTCCTACAGCCCTTCAACCAATCCCCTGCGCCAGGTGCTAGATGCCGTGGGAGCCGACCTGCAGTGGGTCACCTACGACACCTGGGGTATTTGTCTACCGGAGGGCGACTTTACCACAACCGTAGGGGCCGACCAGTTCTGTGAGATTTTGCAGCAGGTGCGGGGGCCGGCAGCCGTGCAGGAATGGCGGCAGCTCCAGCAAACGATGGAAGCTTTAGGCAGGGGTGCGATCGCACTTCCCCCAGCTGCCGTTCGCTTTGATCTGGGCGTGCTAAACACGATTGCGCCGTTTCTCCCGACTTTGAGCCGCCAGCTCCCTCAGTTAGGTCAGCTCAACGGCCCCTTCAGCCGCATCCTAAATCGCAACGTCAGCGATCCGTTCATCCGCAGCTGGCTCGATCTGCTTTGCTTCTTGCTCTCAGGGCTACCGGCTAGCGGCACCAGCGCCGCCGAAATGGCCTTCATGTTTGCCGAATGGTACCGCCCGGGCGTTAAGCTCGACTACCCAGTAGGAGGCAGCAGTGCTTTGGTACATGCCCTGGTGCAGGCACTGGAGCAGCGAGGCGGCGCTCTGCGGTTGGGTGCTCATGTGGAAGAAATTCTGGTAGCAGAGGGCCGAGCCCTGGGCGTGCGGCTGCGCAGCGGAGAAATTTTAGAAGCGCAGCAGGCCGTTGTTTCCAACGCCTCAATCTGGGACACCCTTAAGCTTGTGCCCAAAGGAGCACTGCCCGAGCGGTGGCTAGAGCAGCGTCAGGCCACCCCCGAATGCGAAAGCTTCATGCACCTACATCTGGGAATCGACGGGTCAGGGTTGCCAGCCGATTTGGCCTGCCATTACCTGGTCGTCAACGACTGGAGCCTTGGCGTAGAAGCCCCACAGAACGTAGTGCTGATCTCGATTCCCTCGGTGCTCGATCCGGCTCTAGCCCCCGCTGGCAAGCACACTATCCACGCCTACACCCCTGGCAGCGAGCCTTACGCCCTCTGGCAGGGGCTAGACCGCCGCAGTCCCGAATACGATCGACTCAAGGCACAGCGGGCGGAGGTGTTGTGGCGGGCAATCGAGCGAGTTATTCCCGATATTCGCCAGCGCTGTGAGGTCACTTTGGTAGGCACACCTCTAACCCACGAGCGCTATTTACGCCGCCATCGAGGGACCTATGGACCTGCCATTGCAGCCAGCAGCGGCTTTTTCCCTGGCCCCCG
>DATNQE010000354.1:0-6387 GCA_036702895.1 Trichocoleus sp.
GATTACCCCCGGTTCGCTGCATCCGGCGGACCCTCTGACCAAGGCTAAGCATCGTGCCTGGATTGAGTTTGGCTCTAACCTATTGGCTAAAATCGTCACGTTTTACAACGCCAAGGACCGCGACAGCTTTGAAGCTAGCCGTCAAGAGCTGGTCAAGAGTTGGCAAACGTTGGAGGGCCAGCTACAGGCACAGCCCTACTTTGCGGGAGAGACGTTCTCGCTGGTGGATGCGGTCTATGGCCCGATCTTTCGCTACTTTGTAGCGTTTGAGTAGTACCAAGACTTTGGCTTTTTTGACCAGACGGCCAAGGTCAGGGCCTGGGGTGAAGCGTTATTGCAAAGGTCCTCGGTGCAGCAGGCGGTCGCTGATAACTACTTTGAGCTGCTCCACGAGTTTCTCAAGCAGCGCCACAGCGTCTTATCTGAATTGATTGATACGCCTAAAGCTGCTTAAACACTCAAGCATTAGGGCACATCTGAGGTGTGCCCTAATTGCAATTCGCACTACAGACCTTCTTCGTCGAAGGAAAAAGCCGGAGATCTGAAGGGGCTGGGCAAGGGCCGTGAGTTCGGCGCGGTCTATTTTCTTTTTCCTGATTTTCGAGGACCAAAACGAGCCGTCATAATTCTCTCTAGGTCTACCTCGCTACTGCGATCTGACGATGATTGCGGAGGAGACGGCTGAATTCCTTCGTTTTTGTCGGATTTACTCTGGTTATGCTCTGGCGTTTCCTCCGGGAGAGCGGACTTCAAAGACTTCAATCGAGTTGCGAATTTATTTTCTCCAGGTGTTTGCTTTCCAACGGGCTCTGGTTTTTCGGGCAGGCCTTCCTGGGCTTTTTGGAGCTTTTTACGTAAAACCTTATTTTCCTTCTCTAAACTAGATACTTTTGATTTCTGGACAGTTAGCTGGTTTTTGAGTTCTTCAATAACGCTTAGATTCTCTTTTTTAGCGTCAAGCAGTTCCTTCACCTGACGCTCTAAGTCGTGTCTTTTATCAATTTCCTGTTTAAGCTGTGTCTCCGCTTTATCTAGAGCCTGGCTTTTTTGATTTAAGGGGTTATTTTCGCTAGCCATTATTGAATTAAAGGGGCTTAGGGGTCTGCGTCGATCTTAGACTTTAGGACGTTATCCTTACTATCATCCGTATCGTCTATACACAAAAGTGTAGCTACCCCAGCCCTTAGCGGGTACGAGGCTACTGCTGTCTAGACAAGGCTGGATCGGGGTTAGGAGTTGGGTTATTCCAGCCAGCACCGGTATCGATAAAGGGGCAAGCTGCAGCCCGCTGAGGTTGGCGGTCAGGGGATTGCGAAATCAACCGAGGCTGCGATCGCATTGTCCTGGAGTGACCAAGCAAAGGCGTTGAATTGCAGAAGGGATTTGCTGAGGCGGATGTCCTATGCGCAGAGCCTCTACTGCAACCGCGCTAGATCTTTTGAGGCGAAGCATTCGGTAAATAATCCTCAGAAATCCCGGAGACCATTGCCCGAATGCTTCGCCCCTAACGCAAATGACTAACTGGAGGTCAGCGTCGGCTCCTCCGCTACACCACCTGGCAGCTCGGGTTCGCCGTCGGTAGGTGAACCTTCCGAATTACCAAAAGCTACCCGTAGGAAAGGCGGGGCCAAAAACGTGGTCAGAATCACCATGATGATGATCGCAGCCTCTAGCGGTTTGCTCAGCACGCCGCTAGCTGAGCCAATACCGGCAAATACAAGGCCCACCTCGCCACGAGGAATCATGCCCACGCCGATGGCCAGCTTGTTAATGCCCGGTTGACCAAAGACGGCCCAGCCTGTAACCACCTTGCCCACAATTGCGATCGCAATCAGAAAGACAGCGATCAGCAGCCCGGCGCGATTGTCGGCCACGGTAGGATTCAGCACGCCCAGGTCAGCCCGAGCGCCTACGGTGACGAAGAAAATTGGCACCAACAAATCTGCAATGGGCTTGACCTGTTCATCCAGCTCACGACGGCGGTCGGTTTCATCAAGCACCAGGCCTGCCGCAAACGCGCCTAAAATCGCCTCTAGGTGAATGGCATTGCCCAAAAAGGCCATGAAAAAGGCAAAGATAAACGCTGGAACGACAATATTGCCGCGAGTTTGCAGCTTGTCGACCACAGTGACAAAGGTTTGGTTAAAGAAATTGCCCAGCAGGATGGCCCCAATCAAAAACACCGTGGCGCTAATGATTAAGTAGACGACGTTGCTCACGTCGATCTCACCGGTTTTCGCCAGGCTGGCCACTACCGCCAGCACGATGATGCCCAGCACATCGTCGATAACAGCCGCACCGACAATAATTTGGCCTTCCTTAGATTTCAGCTGCCCTAGCTCCGACAAAACCTTCGAGGTAATGCCGATGCTGGTGGCCGTTAGCGCTGCCCCAGCAAAAATAGCCGGAATCGCCGCCACGTTAAACAGGGTCATCAGACCGACGGTACCGGCAATAAAGGGCACCGCCACCCCAACGCAGGCCACTACAGTTGCCTGATAGCCAACCTCTTTGAGCTGGCGCAGGTCAGACTCCAGGCCAATCTCAAACAGCAAAATGATCACGCCCAGCTCGGCCAGTACGGAAATGACCTCGCCTTGAGCCTCAAATACCTGGTTCGCGGCTTCTGGGCTGATGCCGCTGATGAAGTTGACCACGCTCATCAATACTGAGTCAGCGGCTTCGGCCCCACTCTCGGGAAACATCAGTAGGTGCAGGGCCGAAACGCCGACCAAAACGCCCGCCAACAGTTCCCCTAGAACAGGGGGAAAGTCGAGCCGTTTAGAAAGCTCCCCGCCCGCTTTACTAGCCAGATAAATGACTACCAAACTCAGAAGAACTGCGGTGAGGACAAGGGGAGAGTTTTCTGGATCGAGCGTAGCCAATAGGGGCAACGAAGGTGCCATTGCAGATGTTACATGCATGGTTAATGACAGTATTTAGAGTTATTTGCACACGCTAGAGAACCGGCAACCCAGAGGAGCCTGAGCTGTTAATAGATTGCCTGAGGACCGTTAATTCAAGAGGGGACAATCACAGTATCGTCAGAGACGATACTGACTGCTTGCCGCAGGGCTTCGGTACGGCCTGTAAAAATTTGGGTAGGCGGCACAATCGCAAAAATGCCCAGCTTCTCCAATCGTTTTTGGATCTTCTGGCTAGCGCCCACAATAAAGACCTTCAGGCCCTTGCCGTAGGCATCGCGAATGGCGTTTTCAATCGCGAGAGAAGCCGTTACGCCTAGCAGCGGCACATCGGTGAGATCCATCACCAGCACGTCGGCCTCTTTCATGGCGTTGTGCTCTCTTGCGATCGCTTTTGACAAACCAAAGATCATTGGGCCGCTGAGGTAAAAGAGCAGCACTCGGCCGTGGCCCCTATCCAGCAGCTGCTTATCTTCAGTGCTTAGGCGAACATCGTCGTCGGTGTCGGCAATCAGCTTCACTTCCTGAGACTGCAGGTTGCTCAGCCGCTCAATAGTGAGAATATTGGCGATAAATACGCCCACACCCACCGCCACAATCAGGTCAACAAAGACCGTCAGCAGCAGCACCCCGTACATAATTAGGGAGCCTCGCATGGAGACCTTGTGCGATCGCTTCAGGAAACTCCAGTCGAGAATGTCGATACCCACTTTGAGCGCAATTCCTGCCAGCACCGCCATCGGAATAGGCTGGGTCAGCCGTGCTGCACCCAGCACCACCACTAGCAAAATCAGGGCGCGAGTCAGACCCGAAAGGGCAGACGTTGCCCCGGTTTGAATATTGACCACAGTTCCCATAGTGGCACCGGCACCCGGCAGACCACCGCAAATACCCGAAATCAGGTTGCCAATGCCCTGACCGATCAGCTCTTTGTCCGACTTGTGCTCGGTGCGAGTCAAACTATCTGCAATCACCGCCGTCAACAGGGTATCAATACAGCCGAGCATCCCCAGCATGACCGCATCAACAAACATGACGGTTAGCTGACTGGCGGTAAAGGTTGGAACTTGCAGGGTCGGTAGCCCCACTGGGATTTCTCCAATGCGGCGAATATCGACACCCTGAAAGACCACCAGGGAAACAACCGTGCCCACAATCAGCGCTACTAGCTGCGGTGGCACAATTCGCTTAAACCGCTTGGGCATCAGGAAAATAATCGCCAGGGTCAGCAGCCCCAACATCAGTTCTGGTGGGTTGATGTTGGCTAGCAACTGGGGCAGGGCCGTCACGGTACCCAGCACACCACCCTTAGGCGCTGCCTGCCCCAGAAAAGGGGCAATCTGCAAAATAATTAGAATCACGCCAATCCCCGACATGAAGCCAGAGATAACGCTGTAGGGCATCAGCGTGATGTATTTACCAAGCTTAAAGAGGCCAAAAATAATCTGAAAAATGCCGGCCAGCATAACGACGGTAAAGGCCATCGCCAGACCGTTGTCGGGGTTACTGGCGGTCAAGCTGGCAATAATTGCGGTCATGACCACGGTCATTGGACCGGTGGGCTCAGAAATTAGGGCGGGGGTACCCCCAAACAAAGCCGCGAAGAATCCGACGCAGACTGCACCATAGAGGCCCGCAATAGGGCCTGCACCCGAGGCCACCCCGAAGGCAAGGGCAAGCGGCAGCGACACAATGGCGGCTGTAACCCCGCCAAAAATGTCTCCTTGCAGATTGTTGAAACGAATCCGATTAGTAATAGGCATCACCGACACAAGGTTGGGTTTGCAGGAAACAGACTGGAGGCTGTACAGATGCAACCAGGAAATTTGCATCTGATAACATGGGATTTTATAGATAATATTCTAGTAAGACCACTTTTTCCATTGAAAAAATTCTATTAAGATATTGTTGTCCCTTCTGGGGATCACGCTCAGTCCTAGAGCTCCTTCCCCAGCCGCCGCCGCTTCCCCGGCGCCCCCACTGAACTTCCTCTACCTGTCCCTCTACCCGGCTGACTCCTGTGTTAGAAGCCTGCGTATTTGCCACAATCCTGTGCGGATTTTTCGGCATCATCCTCAAGCAAAACCTGGTGATGAAGATCATCTCGATGGACGTAATGAGCACCGGGGTGATTGCCTGCTACGTCCTGGTCGCCGCTCGCAACGGTTTGGCCACCCCCATTTTTTCGACGACCCAACAGAGTGCCTACGCCGATCCAGTACCTCAGGCCGTTATTCTCACGGCGATTGTGATTGGCTTTTCGATTCAGGCGCTGATGCTAGTTGGAGTGATGAAGCTGGCAAAAGATAATCCCACCCTTGAGAGCCGCGAAATCGAAAAGAGCAGCACGCCATGAATACTCTGACGATTGTCTGGATTGCCCTGCCCTTTGTGGTGGGATTTGTCATCTACCTAGCGCCCAAGCTAGATCGGCCGCTGGCACTGCTTACGGCCCTGGCATCAGCAGCTTATGCTTTGCAGTACTTCGCTTCTCCAGCCCCGTTGACGCTGGAGCTGCTGGATCATTTTGGCGTCACTCTAGTCATTGATACCCTAGGCGCGTATTTCATCCTGACCAACGGGCTGGTGGCGGCGGCGGCAATTTTGTACTGCTGGCATACCGGCAAGCCAACCTTTTTCTACGCTCAGGCCATTATTCTGCACGGCAGCGTCAATGCCGCTTTTGTCTGCGCCGACTTTATTAGCCTGTATGTAGCCCTAGAGGTGCTGAGCATTGGGGCATTTCTGCTGATTGCCTATCCGCGCACCAATCGCTCCATCTGGGTAGGGCTGCGCTACCTCTTTATCAGCAACACAGCCATGCTGTTTTACCTGATTGGAGCCGCGCTGGTCTATCAGGCAACCCACTCGTTTCACTACAGTGGGCTAGCCGATGCACCACCAGAGGCACTGGCACTGATTTTTCTGGGGCTGCTGGTTAAGGGTGGAATTTTTGTCTCGGGGCTGTGGCTGCCCCTGACCCACTCCGAGTCGGAAGCACCGGTGTCAGCGATGCTCTCTGGGGCTGTGGTCAAGGCCGGGGTGCTGCCGCTGGTCCGTTGCGCTTTGGTGCTAGATCAAGTTGATCCTATCGTTCGTTTTTTTGGGGTGGGCACGGCGCTGCTGGGGGTGGCTTACGCCGTCTTTGAGAAAGACACCAAGCGAATGCTGGCGTTTCACACGGTGTCACAGCTGGGCTTTATTCTGGCGGCCCCAGAGGTGGGCGGCTTTTATGCCCTCACCCACGGCCTGGTAAAAGCAGCGCTGTTTCTCATTGCCGGAGTGCTGCCCAGCCGTAACCTCAAGGAGCTCCAGCACAACCCCATCTACACCCCGGTGTGGATCGCTCTGGTAATTGCCAGCTTTTCGATCTCGGGATTTCCTTTGCTAGCCGGCTTTGGGGCCAAGGTGCTGACCCTCAAGAATCTGGCCCCTTGGCAGATCATTGGCATGAATATTGCGG
>DATNQE010000367.1:0-3535 GCA_036702895.1 Trichocoleus sp.
AATTTCCTCCACCGCCTTACCCGCCTTGAGAGCCTCTAGCAGCCTGCGCTCGGCAGCTGTTTTGTTGTCAAAGAACTGGCTCCACTGGGAGGGGGTGAGGCCGAAGTTATGCTCCTGCAGGGAAGTCTTCAACCAGCTGAAAACTAATTCGGGCTGCTCCCGCAGTGTAAAGACGCGAATGGCGTGGTAGCTTACTTTTTCTCGCAGCCGGTAGACTTGCTGAATTGGCAGCCCCAAGCGGGCAGCGATCAAATCCTGAGAGTACCCTTTGAGATGTAGCTCCAGCCACTGCACAGCTGTCTCGTCAAGGGAGCGCGACAGATACTCTAGGAAGTTTCGCTTGACTTGCTCCCGCAGAGTCTGCTGCTCGAGCAGCGTTTCCTCCTCGTAGTAGCTCTGAACAGCCTCAACATCTAATAGGCTGAGAGCTGTATCCGAGTCATCCGCAGAAATTTCATCAGAAACTAGACGCACCATTTCCCCGGAGGGAACCTGAGTCATGCCGCCCTTTTGGGACCGGCGAAGGTAGTTGACAAAGCGGTAGATGATTAGAGGCTGGTTGCGAATTGGCCGGAGGCAGTACTCCTCTAAGCTAGCTAGCATCAGCAGGTTACGCAGCCTTAAATCTCGACTGCACTGACCAATCCAGGCGATCTGTTGGGCCAAATGGCGATCGCTTTGCAGCATCTCTTGAATTACTTCCTGCAGCACGTCTACTACCGAGCGATGGCGGTCTCGACTCAGGGCTATCCAGGTGCGCACTTTGCTGCGAATTAAAAAGAGGCTACTCAGCCGTTTTATCAAACGTTGATAGGCCCTTTCGGGGCCCACATCCCAATAGCGCTGCTGCAAAATTCGGTAACGGTACTCGACTGCCTGACAGGCAATCTGCAGCTCATCGGCCGTCATCTCGTCAAAGCGGCCAGTTTCTTCCCCCAGCAGCCATTTGACAACGCTGCCATGAACGGACTGGGACTGATTGGGGTAGTCCGTCTTAAGACGTAAATGCCAATTCTCGACGATTTTTTCTGAAACGGACATGGATGTGTTGCCCCTCTCATCCATTTACATATCGGCCGTAGGCTTTATCTTAATATCCGGTCCTTGCAAAAACTCGTCAAAGCCGCTTTTAACAGCGGGAATTACTGTAAGAACCGGTGCTTGACAGGAAACCGTAGGAAAACAATTCCTTTAGAAACTGAGTCCTCCTGATCTAATGGTCGAGTATGCCTGCTTTGCGGAGCTAGTAGCTCCAGGGCTAGGCAGTGACTCTTCAGGTGTTGAGTTGCGCTTAACCGACTTCCTAGCGATGGAGTAAGAATAGCCCAGGTCGCTTCACGAAAACTTTATATTAGAGCGACGAAATCAAAGTTTTAACAAACTGTGCCGTTTATGCTCAGTTTTTACTGACCCTATCGTTACTTTTAGTGTAAAAAACTGTCACACAGAGACAGAGTCTTATGGATGTCGATTTACAGCACCCTAGGACTCGTGAACTCGGCGCAGCTACATCCGCCGCTGCTGCTACATGCGCATTTCCACGCGCAGTTCATAGTATCTCAGACAGGATGAGCTGATCGGCAGAAGTTGCTAGCTGAGTTGGATTGAGTGGGCTTACTCTAAGCGCTTAGCCGTTAGGAGGGCTCTACAGGCACACGGTGAGTACAGGGTTCAATAGGGTTCTCTATGTCAGTCTCTCAGGGTCTTCAGGGAGAAGTTAGGGCGTATAGCGATGCGCCTCACCCTTCTACAACGTCTTTAATTAAGCGCAGCATCGATCTTGTTGGGGCGCTGCTGGGGCTGATTATTTTGGGACTCATTTTCCTGCCGATTGCGATCGCAATTAAGCTGGACAGCCCAGGGCCCATTCTCTATTGCCAAGAGCGCTACGGTCTACAGGGCAGAGTTTTCAAAATTTGGAAGTTCCGCTCCATGGTGGAGAACGCCGACCATCTCAAGTCATCGGTGGCCAACCAGGCTCAAGGCTTAATCTTCAAGAACGAGAACGATCCCCGCATTACCCGAGTTGGCCGCATCTTGCGAAAAACCAGCCTGGACGAGTTTCCCCAGTTTTGGAATGTGCTGTGGGGCGACATGAGCCTGGTAGGAACACGCCCCCCCACGGGCGACGAAGTTTCTCGCTACAGCCCCCATCACTGGCGCCGGCTTGATGTTAAACCCGGCTTGACCGGACAGTGGCAGGTGAGTGGACGCTCTGCGATTAAAGATTTTGAGGAAATCGTTAAGCTGGACCTGCTGTACCAGGCTACTTGGACACCGGCGTATGACCTTCAGATTATTCTGCAAACCATTTTGGTGCTGCTGAATCGCAAAGGCGCCTATTAATTCCCACCGCTCATGGCTTGGGGTGGTAGCTCAGAAAAAATTAGGCGAGAGCACCAGATTGTCGCGATGCACAACGGTTTCGGCTCCCGCGTAACCTAGAATCTGGGCAATTTCATCTGAACGTTTGCCGAGAATGCGCTGCAGCTCTTGGTGGTTGTAGTTCACGATGCCTCGAGCAATCTCTTCACCATCATTGCTGCAAAGCTGTACGGCATCCTGGCGCTGAAACTCGCCCTCAACCTCAGTAATCCCGGCAGCCAATAGAGACTTTCCAGCATCACGAATAGCTTTGACGGCCCCACTGTCCAGATACAGCCGTCCGCTAGGCAGCAGGCTATTGGCAATCCAGTGTTTGCGGGCATTAGTTGGGCTGGGGTGGGGAGCAAACTGAGTCCCTAGTGGCTCTCCCTGAAGAATTTTGAGAATATTGCCGGGTCGACGGCCCTCAGTAATCACGGTGCGGATGCCGGCGCTAGTAGCGATGCGGGCCGCCGCAATTTTCGTCACCATACCGCCTGTGCCCCACTGCGAACCCTGGTCTCCCACAGCAACATCCAGATCGGCCAGTTGATCAATGCGCTCAACCCACTGAATCGGCTTGGCATCGGGGTGATAGCGGGGATCGGCTGAGTAAAGCCGGTCAACATCGGTCAGTAAAAACAGCCAGTCTGCTTCAACCAAGCTGGCCACTAAGGCCGATAGCGTGTCGTTGTCGCCAAATTTCAGCTCCTCTACAGCCACCGTATCGTTTTCGTTGACGATGGGAATGACCCCCAGCTGCAGCAGCTGGCGAAAGGTGCGATAGCTGTTGACGTAGCGAGAACGCTGCACCAAGTCACTGCGAGTTAGGAGCACCTGGGCAATCGGCTGATTCAGGGATGTAAACAGGTCGTCGTACACCCGCATTAAGCGGCCCTGGCCCACCGCCGCAACGGCCTGCTTCATGGAGATAGTCTTGGGCCGCTCGGTGAGCCCCAAGCGCCTAGCGCCAACCCCCACAGCCCCCGATGAGACCAGCACGACTTGATGGCCCTGCGATCGCAGCTTGCAGAGGATTTCCACGAGCGTTGAGATCGTAGATAAGGCAAGATACCCCGAGTCGGCAGCAGTCAGGCTGGAGGTACCAATTTTGACAACAACAGTGCTAGGAGCCACGGACAAAATCAACGATAAACAGGATGAGCTTAGG
>DATNQE010000375.1:0-4446 GCA_036702895.1 Trichocoleus sp.
TGGGGGAGTTGAACAATAAAGAGGGCTAGCACAATTTCTCATGCCAACCCTCTTCAGCGGTCAGTTAAAAACCCTATTCAGCGCGAGTCAGCCCGGGCGGCAACTCCTCACCCTTGTACTCACGATTTGGAGCCGGGAAGCCGCAGCTGGTACCGTCGGTGTGAACGACCTGATCTTCCCAGGGCAGGCGGTAGGAGCCATCGACCATGTCTTTCATGTAGGTATAGGGGCAGTCCTGAGCACCGCCTTTGACCGCCACGTAACCCCGGTGGCCAAACTGATAGATGTTGTTTTCCACGCCCCAGTACATGCGGGCTTCGCGCACCAGATCAGGACGCACTTCGGCCGTAATGATTTCATCGGGGCGGTGGCTGCCCATTGCCAAAGGTGTGCCGTCAAAGTTGACGATCATGCCCTCGCCCATGGAGTCAAAGGTGCCGTCGGAGCCGCACATACAGACTGAGGCGGTCACCATCAGGTTGCAAAAGGCGTTGGCCTGGTTGGTCACCTGCCAGGAGTGACGAATGGGAGCCGTGTAGCCAGCGGTGCGAATCATGATTTCTGCACCCTTATAGGCACACTCACGCGCCATTTCAGGGAACATGCCGTCGTGGCAGATAATGAGAGCAAGCTTGCTGCCGTTGGGGCCATCGCAGACCGGAATGCCCAGGTTGCCGGGTTCCCAAGGCTCGACCGGTACCCAGGGGTGAAGCTTACGGTAGTAGAGCTTTAGTTCCCCCGTGTTGTCGATGATGATGCCGCTGTTGTAAGGGTTGCCGCTGGGGTTGTACTCCATGATGGAGAAGCAGCCCCAAATGTTGTTGTCAGTACAGGCTTTGCGAAATGCCTCTACCTCAGGCCCATCCAGCCGACACATGATGTCGGGGTTGGTGTCCATCGACAAACCGTGGAGAGAGTATTCAGGAAACACCACCAGGTCCATGGTGGGCATGTTCCGGCGGGCCTTGCCCACCATGTCCACAATGCGTTGGGTTTGGGCCGCCAAATCTTTGGGGGTAACTACATTCGGCAGCTGTAGCTGCACCATGCCCAGCACCACGCCGTTTGGGGTTTTGTTTAAGCCGCCGAGTCCACTCATAGGGATTTCCTTAAATCAAAGGTCGCAGGGATAGGCATTGCAGGCATTGATCTAGCAGATGAGTCAAAAAGACTCGTGCCGCAATGCTTTACCCCTACTTTGAGGGGTTTGGGGGCCGCAATTCTGTTACCAATTACGCTGATTGTGCCTTGGCTTTAAGGTATGCTCGCCAGCCGCCGTATTCAGTAATCTCTCGCTGCCCCTCACAGAGGATTGGCTCCCCCAGCACTCCCAGCACCGGGTCACCGTTTTCGAGCGTCACTTTGCCAATGCAGAGCCCTGGCGGTTCCTGCTGCAGCACCTGAATGAGACCAGGAGCAGGAACGGCCCAGACTTCGAGTGCGATCGCAACCCCTCCCTGCCGCACCCGCACCATCGCCGGATGGACATCGTCAATTGACCACAGCCGATACACAGGGGCCGTCGTCGTCTCACAAACAAATTCGGCTCCTGCGTTGAGCAAGTTCGGGTTCAGCTCCAGCCCCCGCATGAGAGTACCGTTAACTGCCAGTTTTATAAATTCAGATGGAGAACTCAAGGAACTGTTTAGAAAGCACTTTCTCTATCTAACCAACGTCTGTGCGCTTCTGGTCGAGCAAATGCCAAAGGACCGTATAGCTTGCGTCGAGCTAGGAAGGACGTTTGAGAGAAACGGTATGTGTGGGCTGTGGCCCCGGCCAGGGGGTTCTCCCCTGCACCGGATGGCCTAATCGGTTCGTCTACTGCAATTACCGCAATAAGTGCAGTTTTACGATAAAGAGCAGCGCCCTTCCTAAGACGCTTCCCGCTCCTGGGCTCAATTGCTCTCATGCTCCCGTGCGCTGTTGCGCCCCAGATTTTTCGCAAAACCGCACTACCCCAACCCCCTTGTTCGGTATCCCCTCCTTCAGAGAAAAGGCTTGGGCACGCACTATAGAGATAGCTGTCAAGCCGGAGTAAGAAAACTTATGGGTAAGGTAGTCGGTATCGACTTAGGCACCACCAACTCGGTAGTGGCCGTTATGGAAGGCGGTAAGCCCACCGTCATTGCAAACGCTGAAGGATTTCGCACCACCCCGTCTGTGGTTGCCTACGCTAAAAACGGCGACCGCCTGGTAGGACAAATCGCTAAGCGTCAGGCCGTGATGAACACGGACAACACCTTTTATTCAGTTAAGCGCTTCATCGGTCGCCGCGTGGATGAAGTCAGTCATGAATCTACTGAAGTTGCTTACAAAGTGATCACGGCGGGCAACAGCGTTAAGCTGGACTGCCCCATTGCCGGGAAGCAATTTTCTCCTGAAGAAATTTCCGCACAGGTGCTGCGCAAGCTGGCTGACGATGCCAGTAAGTATCTGGGTGAAAAAGTAACCCAGGCTGTTATCACTGTTCCTGCTTACTTCAACGACTCCCAGCGTCAGGCGACTAAGGACGCGGGTAAGATTGCCGGTCTAGAAGTGCTGCGGATCATCAACGAGCCTACCGCTGCATCTTTGGCCTACGGCCTCGACAAGAAGAGTAACGAAACCATTCTGGTCTTTGACCTAGGCGGTGGTACCTTCGACGTCTCCATTCTGGAAGTGGGCGACGGCGTGTTTGAAGTGCTGGCGACTTCGGGTGATACCCACCTGGGCGGCGACGACTTTGACAAGAAGATCGTCGACTACCTGGCAGGCGAGTTTCAGCGCAACGAAGGCATCGACCTGCGCAAGGACAAGCAGGCCCTCCAGCGTCTGACTGAGGCCGCTGAAAAAGCCAAGATTGAGCTTTCCAGCGTTACCCAGGCAGAGGTCAACCTGCCCTTTATTACTGCCACCCAGGACGGCCCCAAGCACCTGGAGATGACTCTTACCCGCGCCAAGTTCGAAGAGCTGTGCGCTGACCTGATCGACCGCTGCCGCGTTCCGGTTGAGCAGGCCCTCAAAGATGCCAAGCTGAGCAAGAGCGACATCGATGAGGTGGTGCTGGTTGGTGGTTCCACCCGGATTCCGGCCATCAAAGAGCTGGTGAAGCGGGTGCTGGACAAGGAGCCCAACGAAACCGTTAACCCTGACGAAGTGGTTGCGATTGGTGCTGCCATTCAGGGGGGTGTACTTGCCGGTGAAGTCAAAGACATTTTGCTGCTGGATGTCACCCCGCTGTCTCTGGGTGTGGAAACTCTGGGCGGTGTGATGACCAAGCTGATCACCCGCAACACCACCATTCCCACTAAGAAGTCCGAGGTCTTCTCCACTGCTCAAGATGGGCAGACCAACGTGGAGATCAAGGTCCTCCAGGGTGAGCGGGAAATGGCCAACGACAACAAGAGTCTGGGCACCTTCCAGCTGGCAGGTATTCCCCCCGCTCCTCGCGGTGTGCCTCAAATCGAAGTTACCTTCGATATCGACGCTAACGGTATCTTGAACGTTACCGCTAAGGATCGAGGTACGGGCAAAGAGCAGACCATCACCATTTCGGGCGCTTCCACCCTCGACGATAAGGAAGTCGAGCGTATGGTGAAAGATGCTGAGGTCAACGCTGCTGCTGACAAAGAGCGCCGTGAGCGGATTGATCTCAAGAACCAGGCTCACTCCCTCACCTATCAGGCTGAGAAGCAGCTCACCGACATGGGTGATAAGGTTCCGGCCGCCGACAAAGAGAAGGCTGAAGGGCAGATTAAAGAGCTGCGGGATGCGATCGCAAGCGAAGACTTCGACAAGATCAAGTCCCTCACCAATGACCTGCAGCAGACCCTCTACGGCATCAGCACCAACCTGTACCAGCAGGCTAGCGGTGGCGATGCGGCTGCCCCTGGCCCTGAGGAGGGTACCAGCAGCGGTGGTGACGATGTAATTGACGCTGAGTTTTCTGAACCCGACAACAAATAGTCTGGGCACTCCACAGGCTTTTTGAGGGAGTCCCCCTCAAAAAGCCACTCTTAAATAAAACTTAGCGCCTGAGCTTGCTCCGGCTAGCAAGGGAGCGGATGGAATTTTCCATCCGCTTTTTTTGTTGAAAATTGCGTCAAAAAGCGCATCAAAAAGCTGTTTGTGCCCCTGTCTGAGCCTGCTGATAGGCCGCTAAATTCTTGGCAAAATCTGTAAAATTGCCCACGGCAGAGAATCAGACTCAACTTTATTGGCTCACCCCCTGGTAAAAAAGAGCTTCCAGCACTATAAAAGGGGGCAGCCCCGTGGCTCAGAAACAGCGTCTCTCCCGAATCGCCATGACTGACTACCCCATCGTCAAATCCCTGCTCGAAACGGAGCTCAAGCGTCAGGAGCACACCTACCCCCTCATGGAGCCGGCATTTCACAGCCTGGTGATGCTGCACAGTCAGCCTACCGAGCGTGTCTGCCTCTGCTTGCATGGTTTTACCGCAGGCCCCT
>DATNQE010000384.1:0-4393 GCA_036702895.1 Trichocoleus sp.
AGCAGCGTAAGAACATCCTGCTTCAGGAGCTGCAGCAAGCCGCTGATGAGGCAGTGAGCCGCTTTGCCACCCTGCGCACAGAGGTTGACGCCCGGCGCGACAACACCTTTGACGACCTGCAGCGGATCACCCTGGACGTGCAGCGCCAGCTTGACAGTCTGCGAGGCGAGGTCGAGGGCCAAAAATCGGGCCTGTATCGGGATCTAGAGGACGCCGCCAACGCCTTTACCCAGCAGATCAACGCTCTGCGCGACACTACCGGCGAGCAGCGCAACCAGATTCTGGCGAACCTGCAAAACCTGGAGCGCGACTTTACCGTGCAGCTGGCTCAGGTGCGTGATGCCGTGTTTGGCAAACGCGATCGCGTTCTCGACAAAATCGACGCCTTCGATGCTCGCCTCAGTGAGGACCTACAGTCCCTAGAGGCCGACAAAAATACCCGTCAGGAAGCCGTGCAGCAGCAGCTAGAGAGCCTGCTGCAGGAAGCCTCGGGCCAAATCGATCGGCTGCGGGCTGATATTGAGGCTGGGCGAGAAACCACCCTGGGCGACCTATCGCAAATGCAGCGGGCCTACCAGATGCGCCTAGAGGCGATTCAGGCCGAGGCCCAGGCCCAAAAAGAAGAGATCATGCGGCGACTGGGCGAAGTCACGCCCCAGTACCTGTCTGATTCCTTCATCAGTCAGGCGCAGCAGCGCTTTGAAGATCTCACCGACAAGCTCGAGCGCCTGCAGACCAACCGCCCTCAGCTCTTCCTCACCGCCGACGAGCACATTCAAAAAGGCAACGCCCTGCTAGCCGAGAGCCGCTACGACGAGGCGGTGGCAGAGTACGACCGGGCCATTGAGATTCAGCCCAGCAATCTGGAGGTCTGGCTCAACCGGGCCCAGGCGCTGGCCGAGCAGGACAAGCTAGAGGAAGCGCTGGCGTCCTACAACCAGGCCCTAGAGCTTAACTTCATCAACACCACCGCCCTCTACCAAAAAGGGCTGCTGCTGCGGGAGCTGCGCCGCCCCGAAGAAGCGTTGGAAGTGTTCAACCGACTGACCGAGCTGGAGCCCGGAGATGCCAGGGTGTGGCTTAACCAGGGCATGGTGCTGAGCCGCCTGAAGCAGCGGGAAGAGGCCATTGCCGCCTTTGACAAAGCCCTGGAGATCAACCCCGACTACCACGAAGCCTGGGTCAATCGTGGCGTGTCCTACGGCATTCTGCAGCAGCACGAGGAGGCGTTTAAGTCATTCGACCGGGCGGTGGAGATTCAGGCCAACGATGCGATCGCATGGCTCAACCGGGGCCTCTCTCTAATTGAGCTAGAGCGCTACGACGACGCCCTCACCTCTCTCGACAAAGCCACCCGCTTCAACCCCGACTCAGCCAAAGCCTGGGACAACCGGGGCTACGTGCTGGTCAAGCTGGGCCGCGATGACGACGCGCTCAAGAGCTTTGACAAAGCCATCGCCATTGACCCCGACTATGCCCGCGCCCACTACAACAAAGCCCTCTGCTACGCCCTGCAGAAGGAATTTGATGTGGCCCTAGAGTCACTACAGCAGGCTACCCGCCTCGACCCCGACTACAAGGAAGAAGCCCGCACCGACCCTGCGTTCGATGAGCTCTGGGAAGACAGCTGGTTCCGCGAACTGGTCGAGAAGTAGGCCAACGCGAAACGTTTACTACAAAACTAGTTTAGGGGCTTCTAGACTCAAAGCTAGCGCTCAAGCCTACTCGGGAGTGTTTATGGCGAAGCGATAAAACACTTCCGATTGAGCGCACTTAACTCCTTCATTGAGCCGTCCATCTAAAAGATTTAGAGTGAGGCTCTCAGACACCAACACTCGGTCGTTAGGTTCTAGCTCAAGCGTCTTTTACTCCTGGGTTAAACGATAGAAACTAATCTCTAGATATCTGAGCTCATACTCAAAGTTAAAACGTAGCTACCCTCATGAACTATTACTGTTTCGTACTGGGTTCCGCAAGGGTGTAGCTTTGCTGGAGCAAAACTTACAATCCACAGCGCTTGTTGACTTTACCAATCCACTCTAACTAAAACATGGTGCATTCTACGCACAGTGCGATCTCACCCGGCTTGTATTGAATTGATAGTACTCCTTGGGCATTATGATAGAAGCTTCTCAGGAAAGTGCCGCCGTTCAAGATATTAATAGTAGGTCAACGCGCTAAACAAGTGGATGTTGGTTACATCTATATGTTAGAACAGCGAGTCAATCAGCTTGCTTTCGAACTCCATCAAATCAAGACCCAACTACAGCTAGAGAGGCAGGAACGCCTCCAGGCAGAGTTCATTCTACGCGAAAGCACGAAACAGCTACATCAAATTCTCGACTCCATCGATGCTGGTGTTGCGTTTGTTGATGCTCAGCGGCGCTATCAGTTTGTCAATCGGTTTTACGAGGTTCGATTTAACCGCTCCCGTCAAAATATGTTGGGCAGATACGTCTGGGATGTAATCGGCTCGGAGGCCTATGCTGCTGTAAAAGGCTATATCGATCGTGTACTAGCGGGAGAACCTCAAAGCCTTGAGTTTGGAATTACCTATTCCGATAAGCAGCAGGCTTACCTCAGCAGTTCCTTAACACCAGCTTTTAATAGCAACAAACAAATTGTCGGCTACTATTTATTTGTTTTCGACATTACAGAACGCCGTCAATTAGAACAATCCCTTCAAACAGCCAATGCTGAATTAGAACGACTGGTAATCCTAGACAGTTTAACTCAAGTAGCAAATCGACGGAAGTTTGATGACTATCTAGAGCAAGAGTGGCAGCGCTCTCTAAGAAGCCAGCAGCCTATCTCATTGATCATGTTTGACATTGATTTCTTCAAACACTACAACGATTACTACGGCCATCAAACAGGCGACATCTGCTTGATTCAAGTTGCTCAATCGGTTCAAGCAACTGTTCAAAGAGCAACTGATTTGGTAGTACGTTACGGCGGTGAAGAATTTGCCGTAGTCTTACCCAATACCAGCTCGTCTGGCGCAATCATGCTGGCTGAGCAGATTCAAAAAGCTGTAAGAGCATTGGCAATACCCCATGAGTGCTCAGACGTTAGCGCAATCGTCTCCATTAGCTTGGGTATTGCCAGCCTAATGCCGACAACAGCTGGGTCGCCCCAACAGCTCATTGCCAGTGCCGACCGGGCCCTCTATGTCGCTAAGCAGCAAGGACGCAATTGCTACGCCATTGATACTAACTAGTGCCAGTACCCATTCAAGATGGGCGGGCCTGCAGGCTAGGCTGGCAAATCTCATGAGATGCTTTTTGGCAGCCTATTTCGGCGGCGACCTCTTTTAATGTCGTCTTAGGGCCACTTCAAAAGGCTTCTCGCTTTGCCATAGGTAAGTAGGAAGCCTGCACCAATTCTACGTTTGACAAGCTGTAGAAGGCCAGATAATTCCACAAACTGGCCCAGAAATAGTTGCTAAGGCTCTTCTGCATAAGGCAACTCTGTTCTGCCGTGGAGCAGCAGCAGTTCGTAGAAAAACCACTGCCGAAAAGCTTCCCTACCAATCTCCTGCGAATGTTTTCCAAAATACAATTTTGAGTTATGCCCCCTCGTAGGATAGCCCCATTCACTTGTGTTCCCTTGTTTGGAGGCTTCATTTGATGCTGCGACGATGGCGTCTTGGTCTATTAGGGTTTGGCGTTGCTGCTGTTCTGGGGCTAGGGAGCTTGATGCTCAACGGGGCCCTCGCGCAGACCCCTACAGAGCACTATTTACCCGCCAATGCTGATACTGTTCATTGGGGTTACTTCAGCCAGTTTCTGGAACCCAAACTAACGGTTAACTCCGGAGATATTGTTACCATCGAAACGCTCACGCACCACGCAAATGACGACGCCTCGCTCATGGTGCAGGGCGATCTTGGCGCCGAAAGCGTCTTTCGCTGGACGCCTGAGGGCAAAGGCGTTGATCGCCGGGGGGCGGGCTCGACCGACCCTAACGTTTACAAGAATGGCTCTGGCGAAGGCGCTGGCGTTCACGTGTTGACAGGGCCGATTTACGTCAATGGAGCTGAGCCCGGCGACGTATTAGAAGTCAAAATTTTAGACGTCAAACCTCGGCCCAGCGCCAACCCGCAGTACCAAGGCCGCACTTTTGGCAGCAATGCCGCCGCCTGGTGGGGCTTCCACTACAACGATATGATCGAGGACCCCAAACCCCGCGAAGTCATCACCGTTTACGAGCTAGACGCTACAGGTAAAGAGGACTACGCCACCGCGCTCTACAACTACCGTTGGGTACCCCAAACTGATCCCTTTGGCGTTGTCCACGAAACGATTGACTACCCCGGCATTCCCGTTGACCACAGCACCATCGATAAAAATTTTGATGTGCTGGAGGGCGTTAAGGTGCCCATTCGGCCACA
>DATNQE010000406.1:0-18253 GCA_036702895.1 Trichocoleus sp.
CTGAGATAGGGGTTCCGGAGGCTGCGGCTCAGCCGCCACTGGCGCAGCAGGGGATGGAGAAGCAGGAGGCGCTGGCGTTGGAGGTGCTGGCGTTAAAGGCACAGGTGTTGAAGGCACAGGCGTTGGAGAAACCGGAGCCGCCTGCACAGCCGTGGGTGCGGCCACAGCAGGCGTTCCTGAAGATCTCACCGGAGAGGGGCTGTGCCGACCGTTGGCTGCCGTCGTCACCACCGATGCCGCAGATGGGGCGGCCTGAGCCGCTAACGCCGAAGGCAGCAGGCCCATCAGCGTCACCTCTAGCCACAGCCGAGGCTGAGTGGTGTTTCTCACCTGGACTTCGGCAGCCCGCAAATGCTGTTGCCCCGCTAGAATTAATCCTGTATTTAGGGTTTGGGCAAACGCCTGCATTTCGGCCCAGGTGGGCGGGGTGATCGCAACCAAATCTTGACGAGAACCGGCTGTTTTGGCAATCAGCAGATCCCGGTAAAACCCGGCCAAGTTTTGCAGCACAATCAGCGGCTCTCGGCCCCGATCCATCAGCTTGCGCGCCTGATCGAGCAGGGTTATCCCATCGTCGGTGGCAATTGCCTGGGCCAGCGCCAGCAAGTCACGCTCCGGCACTGCTCCCACCAAGTCCCAGACTTTCTCAGCGGTCACAGGAGGCTCCAGCAGGCTGAGCTGATCGAGCAAGCTCTGGGCATCCCGCAGGCCCCCCTGGGAAACCTGGGACACCAGCCGCACGGCGTCCTCCTGGATGTCAATGCCCTCCTTCTGAGCGATCAGGCTCAGATGGGTCACCATGTCTTCCAGGGGAATCCGCCGGTAGTCAAACCGCTGGCAGCGGGAAATAATGGTGGGCAGCACCCGCTGGGGGTCGGTGGTCGCCAACACAAAAACCACCCGATCAGGCGGCTCCTCCAGCGTCTTCAGCAGCGCGTTAAAGGCCGCCGTGCTGAGCATGTGGCACTCGTCTATGACGTACACCTTATAGCGACACTGAACGGGGGCAAACTGTGCCCGCTCAATCAGCTCGCGAATGTTGTCAACGCCCGTGTTGCTGGCGGCGTCAATTTCGACGAAGTCTAAGGCCGAGCCGCCTGTAATACTGCGGCAGATTTCGCACTGGCCGCAGGGATTGGGGGTCGGGCCAGGGGCATTAATGCAGTTGAGCGATTTGGCTAGGATACGGGCGCTGGAGGTTTTGCCGGTGCCGCGCGGGCCGCAGAACAGGTAGGCCGGGGCAATGCGCCGCTGCTCCAGGGCGTTGGATAAGGTCGTTGCGATCGCGCCTTGACCCACCAGCTGGGCAAAGGTTTGAGGACGATACTTGTGGTGCAGCGGTTCGTAGGCCATGCTTCTACGATACCTTGCTGATCAGCCCTCTGGACGCTTGTACTAAAATGTACTAATTTAAGGCAGATTAGGTCGGCCGTGGCCACCCTTCGGGAAACTCAATGATCAGAGTTTCGGCCTCACTGGGGTCATCTGGTCGGCAGCCTCGGGTGGCGTTGTTGACACAGCGAGTGCTCTGAGCCAAATTTCTGACCTTTTCCACAGCGGCTGAAATTTCTCGCTGATGCGGATCAGCGGCATCGGGCGTCTTTGCCTGATGAGAGGACACGGGGGAAGAGGGCGGCTCAGGGCAAGATTCAGAAGGCGGGTCGATAGCCTTGTCTGCTGCTGGTCGATAGCCCTGAAAATAAGCAATCGCCAGCTCTCGGAATAAGCCCCTAAGGTGATCCGGCAGCGCCTCCTCTATTTGGGCTGGGGTTTCATACTGGTCGATGAGCTGGCCCATGGCGTGGGCAATCACGGTATTATCGTTTCTCGTTGTCGGATGCTGCCCTCTCAAGTCCAGCCAACGGGCCTCAAACGCCTGAATTCCAGTCAGCATCGTACACACCTGCCACTGCGGCTACTGCTTCTAGCAAGGGAAAGAAACGCTTGACAGCCTTGGCTGTTGAACATCTCACCCCGATTCCACCTTAATTATTCGTGCAAAGCCCTTTTCCCACCGGATCCTTTGTCATCGCAGCAACATATCTTATATGGCTAATCAAATTCAGCGAATTTACACAGACGGCGCCTGCTCTGGTAATCCTGGTCCTGGAGGCTGGGGCACGCTCATCTGCTTTGAAGATGGAGACGTTCACGAGCTGGGTGGCGGCGAGCGCCAGACCACCAACAATCGGATGGAAATGCAGGCTGCGATCGCAGGCCTAGAGTTTCTCCTCAGCAGCGGCCAGAGCGACCCCGTCAGCCTCCATACCGACAGCGAGTACGTTCTCAAAGGCATCACTCAGTGGATTAAAGGCTGGAAGCAGCGCGGCTGGCAAAATGCAGCCAAAAAGCCCGTGCTCAACCGAGATCTATGGGAAGTACTCGATCAGCTCACCATTCAGGCCAACAAGCAGCTTGATCGGCCGCTCACCTGGGTTTATGTACGCGGCCATGCGGGCGATCCTGGCAATGAACGGTGCGATGCGATCGCCCGATCGTTTGCTGCCGGTAGGCCGCTCAAGCTGCAGGCCCAAATCTAGGCTCTAACCTCTAGGCTCCAACTCTAGACGGGGGCAGCCCCAAACCTGAGAAAGCCCATCCCTCGATACTATTAAATAGAGAAATAGATACAGACAACGCTGCGCCAGTCGAGGAATGCCGTGCTGCACTCAAAAGGCTTCGAAGTAGAAATGTACACCGGCACGGCTGACGGCACCATCGTCGGCCTGTCGGACAAAATTGTGGCCGACCTGACGGGCTTTGTACGTGAGCCCGACAGCCGCAACGTTGAGTACACCACGCCGCCCCTGAGCCGCTACGAACAGCTTCTGTGCGAGCTCGTGCGTCCCCGCCGCACCTTGCGAGCCTACCTAGAGCAGAGCGGCTACACCCTGATTCCCGGCAGCACCCTGTCGCTGAGCGGCAGCGATCGCTTCTACCGCTCTGATCCGGGCAACCCCTATCACGCCTATATCGAGCAGACCTACGGCACTACTGTCGTCACCGCCAGCATCCACATCAATATCGGCATCGCCGACCCAGAGCTGTTGATGCGGGCCTGTCGTCTAGTGCGGGTAGAGGCGCCTCTGTTTTTGGCCCTGACCGCATCTTCCCCTTTCCTAAACGGCCAGCCCACGGGCTACCACTCCAGCCGCTGGCAGGTGTTTCCCAAGACCCCCGCCTTCGTGCCGCTGTTTGAGAGCCACATCCATCACATCCGCTGGATGGAGGAGCAGTTAGCGGCCAAAACCATGCAAAACGTGCGCCACCTGTGGTCATCGGTGCGGCCCAACGGCGATCGCCGTCCCTACAACCTCAATCGGCTGGAGCTGAGAATCTGCGATTTGGTCATTGACCCGATTGCGCTGCTGGCGGTCACGGCGCTGCTAGAGGCCCGGCTGCTCCAGCTCTGGGCTAATCCGGCGCTCGACCCCCTGGAGCTGAGCGACCTGCCGGCCCACAGCCGCAATCAGGACCTGGTGGCGCTGACGGATGAGAATGAAGCTGCGATCGCAAAAAACAGCCTTGATGCTGAAGTACGCCACTGGCAGAGCGGCCAGCCGCTCTTGGCACGCGAATGGATCACCCAGCTCTATGAAGACGTTTGGCCTACCGCTAAAGCCAACGGCATTAGCTGTTTTCTAATTCCTCTGAAAAAGATTTTGAGGGAGGGAAACGAGGCCCAACGCTGGCTGCAGCAGTGCGACCAGGGCGCCACACCCACCGAGGTCATTCAGCGAGCCATTATCACCGCCGAACAGCAGGAGGCGCTGCTAGCACAGGATCTCTGTGGCGCTTGGGTCGCCTGACCTCCCGCTAAATCGCCCCGTCCCAAGACCCTTTGAGCAAAAATTTGGGGATTCGCCAGGCGCGCTCTGCTTTAACACGAGCACCCACAAAGGTGTTAAAGGCTTTCACCCCTCTTCCAACGATTCAAGATATAGAGAGACTGCCCGTCCAAACCCCAGGAACCAATAAAAAAATTCTATAGTTATGCAAATCGAGGTCACTACCTAGACCTGATCGCTGCCGTTGAACGCTCTTTCGGTTTTCATGCCCCAAGTTGTTCTAGTTAATCCGCTAATTCCACCAAATACAGGCAATATCGCCCGAACCTGCGCCGCTACCGCCACTCCGCTGCATCTAGTAGGCCCTCTAGGCTTTGAGCTGAGCGATCGCTATCTCAAGCGGGCTGGATTAGACTACTGGCCCTACGTCGATCTCCAGCTTCACCCACAGTGGGAAGCCTTCGAGACTTATCAATCTGCTCATGGCGGTCGTCGTCTTGGATTTAGCACTTCAGGCGAGCTTAACTATATAGAGTTTGAGTTCTATAAGGACGACTGGCTGCTCTTTGGCAGCGAAACCGAGGGCCTGTCCAAACCCATTCTGCAGAGCTGCCATAAAACGCTTTACATCCCCATGCGGGAACCTGGAGTGCGCAGCCTCAATCTCTCAGTGAGCGTGTCAATTGGCCTGTTCGAGGCTTTGCGGCAGCTGGGCCAGCTCTCTTAAATAAGCCGCCAACTAAGCCGCTTAGACACCCCGCCGCTGGTGCCTTAATAGCAAATTAGACACCGATGATAAAGCCACTCTTCTTTTGGGGCATACTGCCAAAGTTCTGCTCCATCTACATATAGCGATGGGAATACGGGCACCTAAATTAAGAGCTTGGGAACTGAAATTCGAGGGTTTAAGCCATGTTGGATCAGCCCCAAACTGTTAATTCTCATCGTGGAAACGAAGATCTCAAAATTCTGGCCTAAGAAGTTATTGGGAATACAAAAGCCTACGCTTATCGATAAGAAATTTCTATCGTGCATCGACCAGGTCAGATCAGATTCTGTTGAATCTTCGCTCTCAAAACGCCCCACATCTTTTTGTGCATCTGCCTACAGAGCCCGCTGCCAGGGCCTTTTCAGTTTTTTTCGCAGTACCCAATCAGGGTTTAACAGAGGGGGTTTCTGTGCTCTTGACAGATTCCAGGAGAGCAGAAGAGTATCTTTATCGTTCCTTTTTCAACAGCAAAACTCTGTGTTGACCAGGAAAGATTTCCCGTTCCCAACGCGTTTCTTTGCGAATATGCACCAAGAGGAATAGGCATTGAAATTTTTGTTTCCTCGTGTAAACTTGCTTAAGTCGCTAGGGCAGGGTAATGTTACCTAGTCGTAGTTGTTCAAGTCGATTCACCCTCGTTCGAATGGTTTCTTAACCGCAGTGCTACACAGCCTGTCGGGGTGAACAGTTAAGTCGATGTTCTGAAACAGTTGAACGCTGGTCTAATAGGAGGTCGTTCCTTGAAACGAGCAATTCCGCAAGAGCCTACGCCTAATTCACACTCATCCACGGGTCTACCCGCAGAGGGTGGTAGGCAAGGTTTTTCAGGAAGCCAACGCCGGGTTCGGACTTCAGCAGCCATGCTGGGTCTGGCAATCTCAGTCGGAGCTTCAGGCACTCTGCTTTCCAAAACTGAAGGTGCCGTCGCCGCTGACGTCCCCAACGCTTCTTTCCTGATGGCTGCGGCGCTCCCGCCCGCTGGCGATACAGCTCCTCGAGCTGCCGTTTATCACACCGTCCGGGAAGGCGAGAGCCTCTGGCAGATTGCCCAGGCACACCAGGTGGATGTGCAGACCATTAAAGCCGCTAACGGCATTTCTCCAGCCGAAGTCCTCAAAGTAGGACAGGTTATTCGGGTTCCCGCTGATGGTGCATCCACAAGCGTGCGGGAAAGCAAGCTGCCAGCTGCGCCATCGGTTGCGCCGACGCCCGAGCCAGCAGCGCTAGCCACTAAAGTTTCCTCAGAAACCGAGGCCGTCGTTACCGAGGTT
This sequence comes from Trichocoleus sp., assembly GCA_036702895.1. Lineage (GTDB taxonomy): Bacteria > Cyanobacteriota > Cyanobacteriia > Phormidesmidales > Phormidesmidaceae > JACVSF01. Next base: position 5,829 of record DATNQE010000406.1, read on the forward strand.
TCCCAGCTGCCTACCGAAGGCACTGCCTTAGCCAGCGGTGAGCCTGCGGTGGAATCGGCGGTTGAGCCTGCTGCTCAGTCTGCTATGTCTGAGGCCGCTGCTTTAGCCTCAGTTAGCCCCACCGAAGCGGCCCCCAAAGCAGCCGTTGAGCTTCAGGCGGCAGCTTCAACACCCCAGTCTGGTTTGGCTCCTGCAGGCCTGAATGAGGGCGCTTCTTCTGAGGCAGCTCCTAGCAGCGAGGGCACCTGGATAACTCGCTCGTTCGAGGCACCGGCAAGTTCTTCTGCAAATTCTTCTCCCGAAGCTGAAACGATTGCCCTAGAGCCGGTCGCTTCAGAGTCAGCAGATGTTCCAGAGAACTCCCGAGAGACCCAGCTCGGAGTCAAGGTGCCCCAGCAGATTGCAGCCATTTCTGAGCGCATAGAAGGGGCAACCGTTACTCAGCCGCAGGTCCCCACAGTTCCTAGCACAGCGACTTACCAAGTTAAGCCTGGCGACACCCTGTGGACGATTGCGTCCCGCTACGGTTTAAACCCTGAAACCCTAGCCGCTGCTAATCAGGTCACTAATCCAAACCTGATTGTGGCTGGTGAAGTTATCGCGATTCCGCAGGGAGAGCAGGCCGTAGAGCGCAGCAGCGATCTGGCAGCTGCTCCTAGCGTTCCGGTTGGCGAGCCCGCCTCCGCCCGCATCGCTCGTCTACGGGAAGCAAACAGCGGTACGCTTGATCGCGCCGCCCTGTACGAGCGCATCCGTCAGGCCCGGCAGTCCTTGGCAACCCGCCAGACGGAAACAACAGAGGTCAAAGAGGTTGCGGCAGATAGCGCTAGCTCTGAGTTGGCTAGTGACATGCCTCTGTCCCTACCCCTCAACGACGCTTCTAGCGGTAGAAGCACTGCGAGTGCTGCGGATCCTCACGCAGCCAATCTCATTGCAGATATTCGGGCTATGCAGCGGCAGCAGACGGTTGCGATCGCACCCGCCGAATCTATCACTGCCGAAGAACCAGCCGCTCAGCTGGCAGTTGCTCCCAGGCCTCAGCCGCAGGTGGGTGGCGAGGGTCCAGTCAACCCTGAGTTCTCCCCGGCAGCTCCAGAATCGGCAGCCCCCAATCGTGAGCTGTTGGCAGCGGCTCCCCTGAGCCCCGAAGCCTATGCTCCAACGATGGATGCGCCTACTGGCCGTGTGGTTTCGCCCAACATGCCGATTCTCCCCGGCCCAGATCAGTACCTGCCTGACGCACCAGATCGCTTTAGCGGCTACATGTGGCCCGCTCAAGGCGTTCTCACCTCTGGCTACGGCCCCCGCTGGGGCCGCATGCACCGCGGCGTTGACATCGCTGGCCCCGTGGGCACCCCCATTTATGCCGCAGCCTCTGGCACGGTTGTACGAGCTGGCTGGAACTCCGGCGGCTACGGCAACCTAGTGGATATCCGCCATGCCGACGGCAGCATGACTCGCTATGGTCACAACAGCCGGCTGCTGGTACGGGCCGGTCAGGAAGTGCGCCAGGGTCAGCAAATTGCTGAAATGGGCAGCACTGGCTACAGCACCGGGCCTCACCTACACTTTGAGGTCCACCTCCCCGGCAGCGGCACGGTTAACCCCATGGCCTACCTGCCCAGCCGCTAAGCTGGCTTATGCAGGGCTGTTACCAGCCTAATTAAAGGGAGCAGCTAGTCACGGTTGCTCCCTTTAGTAAGCACAAGTGAGCATTTTGCAGGAGAAAATCTCCAGCTCTCAGGCTCAAATCGTGACCGGTTTGTGATATTGTTATCTATTGTTGGTTGAGAGCATTACGCCTCAACTCACGCAAGGCTCAGTAGCTCAGTGGTTAGAGCAGGGGACTCATAAGCCCAAGGTCGCAGGTTCAAATCCCGCCTGAGCCATTCGAAATTCATTCAAGGTCAAGCTCGGTTGAGGCTTTCTCTTTAAACCCTTAGGATTTGTCCGGTGCAGGCTATTTGCATCCGGATGTAAGTGTTTGGATAGCTACCCACTAATGATCTTTAACGAACAGTCGGCGGCCCTTGCGGGGCTGGCGAACCTTTGAATACCAGATGAATACCAGAGCTGAGTTTTTACCGCTTTAAGCAAAATCGTTATGACTATGATATAGTCGTATGGGTCTCTTGAGCCTGTTTTCTAAACACCTGGAGACCTTCAAAATAGCTTCTATTCAAGAGTTAAGACGCAGTTCAATCTAGGAGAGTAACCAATGACGTATCAGACAGAAGGCTGTCTTCGTGTCGGTCAAGCTGCGCCTGAATTCACCGCGACTGCCGTGGCTGATCAGGAGTTCAAGACCATCAAGCTGTCTGACTACCGGGGTAAGTATGTCGTTCTGTTCTTTTACCCCCTCGACTTCACCTTTGTTTGCCCTACCGAAATCACTGCTTTTAGCGATCGCTATAGTGACTTCAGCAGTCTCAACACCGAAATCTTGGGAGTTTCGGTTGACAGCGAATTTTCTCACCTGGCCTGGGTGCAAACTGACCGTAAGCAGGGCGGCGTTGGCGATTTGAGCTATCCCCTCGTCTCCGACATCAAAAAGGAAATTAGCACTGCTTACAACGTTCTTGACCCCGATGCTGGCATTGCTCTGCGCGGCCTTTTCATCATCGATAAGGAAGGCATCGTCCAGCATGCCACTATCAACAACCTATCCTTTGGCCGCAGCGTAGACGAAACTCTGCGAACCCTGCAGGCCATTCAGTACGTGCAGTCTCACCCCGATGAGGTCTGCCCCGCTGGTTGGCAGCCGGGCGACAAGACCATGACCCCTGACCCCGTGAAGTCTAAAGACTTCTTCGCTGCGGTCTAGCGTTAAGGTCATCTCCAACGAGATCCTTACTGGGTCCTGTACAATGCCCTAGAGCTGTTTTCAGTCTCTAGGGCATTTTGCTAGGGTAAAACCTACGCAGTTCAAAGGAGCATTGTATTGCAGTAGACGGATTGACTAGGAAACGGGGTGCAGGGTTGGAACCCCTGCTAAGGGCTGCGCTACACACCTCCATTCTTCTCAAACGTCCTAACTCGCTTGACGCAAGCTATAGATGAAGCAAAATGGCGGTATCGAGTGATTTTGAAGGGTTAATTAGCCAACGGTTTTTCCGGAATTTGCTGCCTATTCCTGGCCGCCGAGAGCTGGCTTTAGGGCAATTTGCGCCCGATTTTGCCCTACGCGATGTCACCTATCAGCGCACGGTGCGCCTTTCTAACTACCGAGGTAAGCAGCCTCTCGTTGTTGCTTTTACTCGAATTTTTACAGAGAAACACTACTGCCCCTTCTGCTTTCCCCACATCCTGGCGATGAACGAGGCGTACGACCAGTTTCGAGCCCAGGGCGCAGAGGTGCTGATGGTAACCAGCACCAACCTGCGCCAGAGCCAGATTGTTGTTCGCGATTTGAGCCTCGACCTGCCGCTGCTCAGCGATGAGAGCTGCCGCAGCTTTCGCCAGTACTACACGGGGCAGGCGCTGGGCGCTCCTTTATCGGCTCAGTTTATCCTCGATGCTCAGGGTCGACTGCGCTATAGCCACCTGTTTTCCTTTCTGGAACACAATGCCAGCCCAGACGTGCTGATGGCCCAGCTCGAGGCGTTGAGCGCAGCCCTTTAGCAGTGCCTTTGCTACCTCCTCAAACCCTTATCCGTACCTCCATACCGTTTACGGGGGCTTAGTCGCGGGTGGCAGACTGCGAGGTGGTTAGCAGCGGCTGCTCCAGCGCTATTCGGGGCAGGCGGTGCTTGAAGCTGCACAAAATTTCCCAGGAGATGGTGCCCGTCAGCTCGGCCCAGTCATCGGCCGTAACGGTCTGGCCCTTCTCCTGTCCCAGCAGGGTCACCACATCGCCCTCCTGTAGGTTGGGAACCTCAGTCACATCCAGCATGAGCTGATCCATCGTGATTGCCCCAATTTGGCGCACCCGTCGCCCTTTTACGAGTACCTCCATGCGGTTAGAGAGCGCCCGCGGCACGCCGTCGGCATAACCAATGCCCACCACAGCGATTTGCATCGGCCGAGGGGCAATGAACTGATGACCATAGCTGACGCCAGTGCCAGCAGCGATGTCTTTGATGTGAGTAACACACGCTTTAACCTGCATCACGGGCTGAAGGCTCACTCGAGACTGGAGGTGAGGTGCCGGGTAGAGGCCGTAGAGCGCTAGGCCAACGCGCACCATGTCATGGTGCAAAGCCGGGTCGGTTAGTGTCGCAGCAGAGTTGGCTAGATGGAGTCGAGGTGGACATAGGCGCTGAGCCTTAAGGGCTGCAACAGCTTGGTCAAACCGCTGCTGCTGGAGACGCAGGGTACTTTGATCGGGGCTGTCGGCCGTAGCAAAGTGAGAGTATAGACTGGCAATTTGCAGCTGGGGCAGCCGCCGCACAAACTGCACAAACTCAACCGCCTGCATCCAAGAGAAGCCGAGCCTGGACATGCCGGTATCCAGCTTGAGGTGCACAGGCATTGGCTTTTCTGGGGCGGGATTGCAGGTAGAGAGCGCCTCGGAGAATACCAGCGCCTGCTTCGGCGTTACTAGGGTGGGCTGGAGGTGCCAACGTGCGATCGCATGCACCTCTTCCACCGTATTGACCGCTCCCATAACCAAAATCGGCGCCTGGATGCCTGCTTGTCGCAACTCTATTCCTTCTGGCACCGTTGCGACTCCCAGCCAAGAGGCTCCCGCCTCTAGAGCTGTGCGCGCAACCACCACAGCGCCATGCCCGTAAGCATCCGCCTTAACAACTGCCATCAAATCCGCGGTGTCTAGCTGCCCTTTGAGTTGGGCAACATTGTGCCGCAGGGCCGCTACGTTAATCTCAACCCAGGCCCGACAGCACCGCATCGGTGCCAGGCTAGGGGTCTGATCCCAGCTCAACATTGTTCTACACTCCTACACCACACCAACAGCCTTGAGATCTGTGCCAACCACAGATCGCCTTTGGCTTTATCCGTGACAGCAATTGCCGAAGAGCCTGCCGGATACTTCCGGAGGGTATTGGCTGAATCCTGTCTGATTACCAGCCAGTGTATCAGCCGTCAAGACGGGTCTTATGGCTTCTATGCTAGTATCGGTGCAATATCCCTTACCAATACCAATGAGCAAGGTTCTGGTGCTCAACGCCTCCTTTGAACCCCTCAACATCACAAGCTGGCGGCGAGCAATTGTTCTCATCATTAAGGGTAAAGCTGAGCAGGTCGAGCACAATGGCCGGGTCATTTACTCCGGGCTGCCTCTACCTACTGTCATTCGCCTCAAGCACTACGTCCGAGTGCCCTACAAAGATATTCCGTTAACCCGGCGCAATCTGCTGCAGCGCGACAACCATAGCTGCCAATACTGTAGCTATGCTGGAGAAGGGCTCACGCTAGATCATGTTGTGCCCCGCTCACGCGGCGGAGAAGACAGTTGGGAAAACATGGTGACGGCATGCGTCCGCTGCAACGTGAAGAAAGGCAACCGCACCCCAAAGGAAGCCAACATGCCCCTGCGCAATCCGCCCCGCAAGCCCCACAGTAGTCTCTATTTCGAGGTAAGCCGTCAGATTCGCAGCGGCGGGCATCAGGAGTGGAAGAAGTATGTCATTGGCATTTGATCAAGACGTTGTAAGTTCACCCCCGCGAGTGACGCGAGTCGCCTCAATCTATTGTTGACTAAAAGTAGTCACTGCTGATCACTCTTCGCCCTTTCCTGGCATCCCCTGCAGTTTCGTCTGCGTTTCATTGTCCTTCGCTGACCACCATCTTCATTTATTGCGCGCATAGGCATTCCTAGCATGCTTTACTTGGCTACTGCTCCGGCATCTCCGACCTTAGGAAGCTGTTAGCAGTAGCTCTAGCAGTTTCCCCACAGGCTGCCGCTAGAGCCTCAGAGAAACGCTTTGGTAGGGAGCGTTTTCTGTCCGGTTATGCACGAATTGTGTCTAAGCTTGGGCTTAAAAATGGTCATCCTTAGATAATAGTTCTACCACTTTCTGTCGCCGCTCATCTAAGCCTGTTTCTCATTCATGATTACAAACTCAGTGGCCGATTCCCTTCATCCGTTAGAGAGCGCTTCCCTGGCCGTTTCCACCCATTCTGAGCGGGAAGCGCCTGTGCAGGCTATCCGGCAGCTATTGCAAAGACATAGCGGCGAACGGCAGATTGTCCTATTGCAAGACTTTCCTGATCCTGATGCCCTTTCTTCTGCTTGGGCCTATCAGCTTATCGCCCAGACCTATGAGATTGAGTGCGACATCTACTATGCGGGCACGCTCAGCCATCAGGAAAACATTGCCCTGGTGCGTTTGACCAGTCTGCCTGCGAAGCGCTGGCCGCCCAATGGGGAAGGGCCGGATCTGAGCCGGTATCAGGGGGTTGTTTTAATTGACAACCAAGGTACTACCAGCCAGCTTTTTCAGATGGTTGAAGCTGCAGCAGTGCCCCTGGTGCTAGTGATCGACCACCATGCGCCTCAGTCGAGGCTCAATGCCGAATTTATCGACCTCAGGCCTCACATTCGGGCAACGGCAACGATCCTAACCCAGTACCTGCAGTGCGGTCTGCTGAACCTCGATCGCAGCAACAGTAAGCACGCCAAATGTGCCACTGCCCTAATGCACGGGCTAAGGGCCGACACCAATCAGCTAATGCATGCGGCAGAGGCAGACTTTTTAGCAGCCGCTTACCTCAGCGGCTTTTACGATGGTCAGCTGCTCAGCGCCGTGCTCCAAGCTTCTCGCTCTAAGCGGGTGATGGATGTGATTGAGCGGTCGCTGCGCAACCGCAAGATTCACAACAATGTCTCCATCGCTGGAGTGGGTTACCTGCGCTATGAAGATCGCGACGCTATTCCCCAGGCAGCTGACTTTCTCGTGACCGAAGAGAACGTCCACACGGCTCTGGTCTACGGCATTCTCCACGATGAAGATGAGGAGCGCGAGGTCGTCATTGGGTCGCTGCGCACCAGCAAAATTACGCTCGATCCCGACGAGTTCATCAAGGAAGCGTTTGGTCAAGACAGCGAGGGACGATTCTTTGGCGGTGGTCGATCTATGGCCGGTGGTTTCGAGATTCCCATTGGCTTTCTCTCCGGCTCCTACGAAAACAGCGACTACAACCGCTTGAAATGGGAAGTGTTTGACCTGCAAATTAAACAGAAGCTGCTGCGCTTGATCAACCCTGAAGACGGCATTATCAGCACTGACTAAAGACGCTGCTTAACAGCTCTGCCGCTGCCGGAGGACGCTCTCTGACATCAAGCAGGAAGCGAAGCGCTAGCTCCTTTAGGTGTGTAGTGCACTGTCTACAGGCAGGCAGAAGCAGGTAGAGGGCTTCGACCCAATCCAGGAGATCTAATAAATTGTTGGCTTAGCGGGTGATCGCCAAGGCCGCGTTGTAAAATCTGCTTTACAGCTAGCAGCGGCGGTCGAAAGACAGTAACGCAAAACATCAACGCGAAGTTGTAAGTTGTCAGGCTACTTCAATAAGGCTGGCTACGGGTTAGGCCGCAGCTAAGCTAGGCAAGGAAGCGCTGGCTCTGAAACCCTTTGGCCATTTCTTAAGTTGGCCAGTTAAGGATTGACCAGTCGTTGAGTAGAAACGCGGGAAATAGCCTCAAATAGGCTAAATTCTCCAGAATGTGCCTTTGTTTTCTATAAACCATCCTTGTCATCAAAACGTTGTAGCGTTGTCGCTGGCGGGGCTCTCATCCCCGTTGGCATATCATTCAGCGCATGGGAGCAGTGAATCATGACGGTATGTGAGTACAGACCGGGTCTGGAGGGGGTACCCGCCACCCAATCCAGCATTAGCTTTGTTGACGGCCAACAGGGCATTTTGGAATATCGCGGCATTCACATTGAGGAACTAGCGCAGAGAAGCACGTTCGTAGAAACAGCGTACCTGTTGATCTGGGGCGGCCTCCCAACGAAGCAGGAGCTGGAGGCATTTGAGCACGAGATTCGCTATCACCGCCGCCTCAAGTACCGCATCCGCGACATGATGAAGTGTTTCCCGGAGAGCGGACACCCAATGGACGCGCTGCAGGCTTGTGCGGCCGCCTTGGGGCTGTTTTACTCTAAGCGGGCATTAGATGACCCCACTTACATCCAAAATGCGGTCGTGCGGCTGCTAGCAAAGATTCCCACCATGGTGGCCGCCTTTCAACTGATGCGCAAGGGCAATGACCCGGTGCAGCCGAGAGATGACCTAGACTATGCGGCCAATTTTCTCTACATGCTCAATGAGCAGGAACCAGATCCGCTGTCGGCCCGCATTTTTGACATCTGCCTGACGCTGCACGCTGAACACACGATCAATGCCTCGACCTTTTCAGCAATGGTGACCGCCTCGACCCTCACCGATCCCTATGCGGTCATTGCTTCGGCGGTGGGTACGCTGGCTGGCCCGCTGCATGGGGGGGCCAATGAAGAGGTGATCACGATGCTGCAGGAGATTGGGTCAGTCGAAAATGTGCGGCCCTACGTTGAAGACTGTGTGCAGCGCAAATCTAGAATCATGGGCTTTGGTCACCGGGTCTACAAGGTCAAAGACCCTCGGGCCACCATCCTGCAGGGACTGGCAGAGCAGCTCTTTGACAAGTTTGGCCAGGACGAATACTACGAAATCGCTTTGGAGCTGGAGCAGGCTGTCTCTGAAAAGCTTGGACACAAGGGAATTTATCCCAACGTAGATTTCTACTCAGGGTTGGTATACCGCAAGCTGGGCATTCCGGTGGATCTCTTTACGCCTGTGTTTGCGATCGCACGTGTCGCGGGCTGGCTGGCTCACTGGAAGGAGCAGCTGGGGGAAAACCGCATTTTCCGGCCCACTCAGGTCTACACCGGAGCCCGCAACCAGACGTACGTGCCCCTCGCCGAGCGGCCTCAAATTTGGGACAAGCAGGCTATCTCAATACCTTCTGCAGTCAACTGATGGGTCAAACCCCTCTTCTCAAACCGCTAGATAGCAGAGACCATTCGTTACAGTGACGATTTTCAGGAACTCCAGCCCCTCCGGTCTTTTTGGCCGGAGGGCTTTCATATGGAGGTAATACTCGAAAGTTTTGTCGGCCCAATCAATTCATAGACTTATTTTTACCTAAACCTCTATATCCATAGAGATAAATTGGAGGTTTATATCCCTAACCCCAGATCTTCTTATCCATAATCCACAGGCGAATGCCTTCGTTTCGTAAGGCGAGACGGTAAGATCGATGAGAGATTTATGAAACTTGACCTTCCCAAGGGCTAGCCCATGACTCAAGGAATCGACCTGCAAGGTAGCTTTGTTCGAGCCCTCGTCGAGCTAGGACTGCCGCCTGGCGTAGCCAAGACGCTTTGGCTGCCGCTGCCGATGGTGCTCATTCTAGTTGCCGCAACCGTCAGCATTTTTGTCACCGTATGGCTGGAGCGTAAGATTTCAGCAGCAGCCCAGCAGCGCATTGGCCCCGAGTTTGCTGGCCCTCTGGGAACTTTGCAGGCGGCTGCCGACGGCATCAAGCTCATCTTTAAAGAAGACATTACCCCCGCTCTAGCCGACCCCATTCTGTTTACCCTCGGGCCGGTCATTGTCGTTATTCCCGTTTTTCTGTCCTACCTCATCGTGCCCTTCGGACAGAACCTGGTGATTACCGACATTGGCGTTGGCATCTTCCTCTGGATTTCCTTATCCAGCATTGCCCCTATTGGCCTGCTCATGGCCGGGTACTCCTCCAACAACAAGTACTCCCTACTGGGCGGACTGCGGGCCGCAGCGCAATCGATCAGCTACGAAATCCCCATGGCGCTGGCAGTCCTAGCTGTCGTCATGATTTCCAATAGCCTTAGCACCATCGATATTGTCAATCAGCAGTCGGGCTACGGCATCTTGGGCTGGAATATTTGGCGCCAGCCGGTAGGCTTTGTCATCTTCTGGATTGCGGCCTTAGCGGAGTGTGAGCGTCTACCCTTTGACCTGCCTGAGGCAGAGGAAGAGCTGGTGGCGGGTTATCAGACCGAGTACACCGGCATGAAGTTCGGCCTGTTTTACGTCGGTTCCTACGTCAACCTGGTCCTCTCGGCCCTGATCGTTGCCATTCTGTATCTGGGCGGATGGGAGTTTCCGGTCTCTGTCGACTGGCTAGCAGGCTTCCTGGGAGTGAGCGAAACTACACCCTGGCTGCAGGTTATCACTGCCTCCATTGGTGTCATGATGACCCTGTTCAAGGCTTACCTGCTGGTCTTTCTTGCTATCTTGCTGCGGTGGACGGTGCCCCGAGTGCGCATTGACCAACTGCTCGATCTGGGCTGGAAGTTTCTCCTGCCCATAGCCCTGGTCAATCTGCTGCTAACAGCAGCCCTGAAGCTGACGTTCCCCTTCGCCTTTGGCGGCTAAGTTGAGCCGTCGGCGGATGCGATCTCAGCCCACAGGTCGCTCTAGCCTCTTCAAGACATCTGCGCCAGCGATTGTCCAGCATTCTTACTCCTTCTACTGCCCTGTTTTAATCTGGAGATTCAACCGATGCTTAACTTTCTAAAGCAGGTCGGGGATTACGCTAAAGAGAGCGTTCAGGCAGCCAAGTACATCGGTCAGGGTCTCTCCGTTACCTTTGACCACATGCGGCGGCGGCCAGTCACCGTTCAGTATCCCTATGAAAAGCTAATTCCCTCAGAGCGCTTTCGGGGCCGGATTCACTTTGAATTCGATAAGTGCATTGCCTGTGAGGTCTGCGTTCGGGTATGCCCTATTAACCTGCCCGTCGTTGATTGGGATTTCGATAAAGCCACCAAGAAGAAAACTTTGAAGCACTACAGCATCGACTTCGGAGTTTGCATCTTCTGCGGCAACTGTGTCGAGTACTGCCCCACCAACTGCCTCTCCTTTACTGAGGAGTACGAGCTATCGGTCTATGACCGCCACCAGCTTAACTTCGACAACGTTGCTCTAGGACGGTTGCCTTATAAGGTCACCCAAGATCCGATGGTTACTCCTCTAAGAGAACTGGCTTACCTGCCCAAAGGCATCATGAGCCCCCATGACCTGCCGGAAGGAGCCCGTCGAGCTGGTAAGTTACCCCAGGAAATTATCGACGAAATGGAGCCCTCTTCCGGAGAAGAGCCTCAGGCTTAGACCATCTATCTTAGTCAGGGCAACCCCGGTTAAACCCGATCTAATTTTCAGTTGTTTAGAGGAGAACTAACGGTCGTGACGCTAGCAGAAGGGGTACAAATCGTCTCATTCGGCATTCTGGCAGTAATGATGATCGGCGCTGCTCTGGGCGTTGTCCTGCTAGAAAACATCGTCTACTCTGCCTTTTTGCTGGGGGGAGTGTTTGTCAGCATAGCGGGGATGTATATCCTGCTTAACGCCAGTTTTGTCGCCGCTGCCCAGGTATTGGTCTATGTCGGCGCTGTGAACGTCCTGATTCTGTTTGGAATCATGCTGGTCAACAAGCAGCAGGACTTCACTCCCCTTCCCAAAGCTTGGATTGGACGGGCTGCCACTGCTCTCGTCTGTGGCGGTCTGTTTGCACTGCTGGCAACAACTGTCTTAGGCACCTCTTGGGCGCTCTCTTCTGAAGCCCCCGCTGGGGATAATGCCATTGTGCTGATTGGTCGGCACTTCTTTAGCGATTACCTGCTGCCTTTTGAGCTGGCCTCGGTGCTGCTGCTGATTGCGCTGGTAGGTGCCATTATTCTGGCTCGACGGGAGTACATTCCCGACAGCCAGGCCGGAGTTCCTGTGCAGGATGCGCTGCAGCTGCCTGAGCGCCCCCGTGAACTAGTGCCTGCCGGAACCACCCCTGAGCAGACCGCGACAGATAGGCTTTCCTAGGCCAATTCTGAGTGCTCTCCCGTTAACCCCATTGACGCTCTTTCCCCATTGCTCGTCATGACTATCAATTTGGAATACTTTCTCCTGCTTGCTGCCGCGCTCTTTTGCATTGGGGTCTACGGTCTAGTCACCAGCCGCAATGTCATCCGAGTACTGATGTCGATCGAGCTGATGCTCAACGCGGTAAACCTTAACCTGATGGCGTTTTCGAACTACCTCGACCCAGCCAATGTGACAGGCCAAGTGTTTGCCGTTTTTGTCATTACGATCGCAGCGGCTGAAGCTGCTGTGGGGCTTGCTATTGTGCTCTCTATTTACCGCAACCGTGACACTGTAGATATGGAGCAGTTCAACCTGCTTAAGTGGTAGCCCGCTAGAAAGCCAATTTTTGCTGTACTGTAGAGGCGCTGTCTAGGCAGCGCCTCTACAATCGTTTCAGGGCACTTTACATTGCTCTGAATCGTGCCCGATGCCTCTATATAGCAATCGCCAATTTGATTAGGACATTCCACCAGAAATAGTCGTAAGGCGATTGCGGGTCAGGTCGCAGTCCCAGACGTGGCTATTACTAACAGCTCTCGTCCTAAGCTACCTGGCCAGAGCTATAGCATTAGACGGATTGATTA